>JAKSAU010000642.1 GCA_022361535.1 Desulfobacterales bacterium | reverse complement strand
TGGTGGCGCTGAATAGACCTATCTTGCGCTGCAATCCCTGATCCGGCCCTTGGCTCATCTCTGCAACCCGGCTTTGGTTATTAAATCAGGCTTTGGTTCCGCCCTCCCTACCTGGTCACGCCCCAACCCTGCCGAGCCCCGATCTTAGTAAGCCGGCCTGAGCCTGTGCAAGCTATCTGTCGTAAATAGCGGGAAATTGTCGCGGTTGAATTATTTTGGGCGTCAATGGCGCTGGTTCCAGGCGCGGGTGGCATTGTTGACAGGGCCCTGGGCCTTGTTTATGGTGGGTTTGTAATCAACCATTAACTCGGAGTGAATTGCTTTTGGGGTTCCGGCTGGGCGCGGACAAGCAGTTTGCCAGCATGATTTATTGGGATGAACAGCGCCGGCCCGCCGCCATCAGGGCAGCGAGTCTTGTGGTCAAGTAATTATTGGCATAGGCCTTTAGGGCCGTTTTACCGGGACTTCTCTCACCGCTTGGCGGTTTATCTATTGGTGGGCGTGGCCTATGTGGCGGGCACTTTTGTCAGCCTGCTGATCTTGTTAGGTCCGGCCTTGGTGTATGAACACCTTGCCTACGTAGCCGCCAAAGCCCTGCACACCACCCTGATCTTCACTCTTTGCCTGGCCGCGGTCGATATCGCGCTCAACCGGGTGGGTCCCCAGAAACTGGGGTACAGCCAAAGGACTGCGGGCAGGCAATGGTTGGTGATGCTGGCGGCCTTTGTGCTGGCCTTTACCTTGTTTAGGACCTATTACATTCCCCTGCTGGACATTTACGCACCATGGGTGGTCGATCACTACCAAGAATTCCCGGAAGACCGCTTGGATTTAGCGGTTGAATTTTTTTATTATGTTTTAGGCTGGCTGATCACGGCCGGTCTGGTCATCCAATTTGCCTTGCGCAGCCAAAGATTGGCGTCCGAAGCAAAACAGACTGAATCCGCTGGCAACCCGGAGCACCCTGCTCACCAAACCCAGTCCGGCTGCTTTGTCCACGCCAGCGCCAATCAGAATCTTAAAATCCCCTTCAGCCAGATAAGCCACGTTAGCGTGGAAGATCATTATTGCAGGCTAACCTATAAAAACGGCGGAAAGCTGGCGAGCCACGTCCTGCGGATGCCTTTGAATCAACTGGAAAAGGAGCTTCCCAAAGAGCAGTTCGCCAGAATACACCGGTCTCATTTGGTGAACTTGCGGCATGTCATGGGCTGGCGCATGGTGCGCCAACAGCGCCGCCTGGTCATGGAGCATGGCGTGCAATTGCCCATCAGCCGGCACCGCATGGCTGAGCTTAAGCCGATATTAAAGCGTTTAAAGCTTCCCAGGCTTAATTAAGGGATTATCGGCAGCCACGCCGCCTAGATCCACT
>JAKSAU010000343.1 GCA_022361535.1 Desulfobacterales bacterium | reverse complement strand
GCCTGCAAACAGGCGGGCGCCGAGAACGTCGCCATAGCGGCCAGCCTGGACCAGGGACAGTAGAACCATGATGAGCGGCCGCATCCGATCCGTGGGCGGATGGACCTTTGCCCTGGCCGGTTCTCTTCTTTTGAATATCGGCCTTTTCGCCCTGATGCCGGGACTGATCCGGCAGGTGCCGGAACTGCCCGACGCCCCGGAAAGGATCAAACAGATCCAGGTGATCCGGGTCAGAAAACCGGAAACACCACCCCAAAAAAAACAACCGGAACCGCGGAAAAAACCGGAGCCGCTAGAGCTGACTTCCCGGCCGAAAACCGGCCGGAAGGCGCCAAAACCCCTGAACGTCAGCCCCAAGCTGACCTTTGAGTTGAACGCCAAACTGCCACCGGCACCCATGGATATTGCCGTTCCAAAGCTGGAAGCCGCGCCCGTGGATCTGCCCACACTCAAGAGCCAGTACCGGGTGACGGAGCTGGATGCGCCGCTGCGCCCCGTGCGGAAACATCCCCCCCTCTATCCCATGCGTGCCAAATCCAGGGGCATCCAAGGTTTTGTCAGTGTGGAATTCCGGATAAGTAAAAAAGGATTCGTGGAGAATATCCGGATCACGGAGTCCAAACCCGGCGGGGTTTTTGACAAGAGCGTGCTGGCCTGCGTCTCCCAATGGCAGTTCAAACCCGGGACCGTGGAAGGGGTGCCGGTGGCCACACTGGTGACGACGACCATCCGGTTCGAATTGGAGCAGTGATGAATAAACGATTGATACGGATTCTTTCGACCCTGACAGCCGCGGCCGCATTGACGGCACTCGTATCCTGCGGATCCGCCGTATATGCCAGGGAAGCCCTACCCCTGGCCGCCGGTATCTGCATCGACCGGGCCCGGA
The DNA here is from genome assembly GCA_022361535.1 of Desulfobacterales bacterium. The sequence continues at coordinate 411 of JAKSAU010000343.1, read as the reverse complement.
TCGCGTTTCATAACGGGAACGTTTCAGAGGCGGTTGACATCCTGGCGGAATTCAGGGACAGGGGCAACGGAAAAACAGCTGAAACCATCCGGAGAAAAGGCTACGACCATAGTTATGTCCATTTTCTTTTTGGGAGCTACAGCCTGACCCTGTCCCAGGATTCGGAAGGTCTGGAGGCCCGGCGCCGGCTGAAAAGGGCCATGGAGGGATTTGAGCGTGCGGTGCAGGCGGAGCCCGGTTTTTCCGAAGCCTGGCTCAACCTGGCCAAATGCCGGTACGAATCCGGGGACCATTCCCGGGCGGCGGATGCGTTTAGACGCGGCTACGAAACGTCTGAAACCCCAAAACCGAACCTTCTCTACTACGCCGCGGTCTGCCGGTTCCGATCGGATGATCCGCAGGGGGCTCTAT
>JAKSAU010000588.1 GCA_022361535.1 Desulfobacterales bacterium | reverse complement strand
GATATGCGTATGCCTCCTGGCTGGGATGGGTTAGAGACAACGGAACGGGTATGGGATTTGGACCCCAATCTGCAGATAGTGATTTGTACGGCTTATTCCGATTATTCGTGGAATGAGATTACCACCCGACTACAGAGTCATGGCGAAAACTTACTGATTCTTAAGAAACCGTTCGATCAAGCGGAAGTTGCACAATTGGCTTTAAGCTTAACGCGTAAATGGTGGTTGACGCATCAAGCGAATATGAAGCTTGAAGAACTCGAACAAATGGTTGCTAACCAAACGAATAAGATTGCTGAGGCGCGTTCCATGGCCGAACGCACGGAAAAAGCGAAAAGCGATTTCGTGCAGGGCATGTGTCTGAAAATACATCCAAATCTGGAATCGATCCTGGAATTTTGTGACGAGATCAGTGGAGAGTCAGTACGTAAGATTCGGATGGAACACCTGCAACGTATACGAACAACGAGTAAAAACTTATTAACAGTTATTGAAGATTTATTAGCGGTCAGTCGGATGGATGTGACCGAAGAAACAGAATAGACTTTTATTAAATGGTAGTTCTTATAGAAGCAACCGTACAGGATGATAGGAGAATTGACATGCGTAGTACCAGAGCTTTTCATAGCTTAATCATTGTGAGTATGGTATGCGGACTCAGCATCGTGGGACCGAGTTTTGCGGAAGATGTATCCGTCGCTCCGGCACCGTTACAAGGAGCCGTTCTCACCAAGCTCTTAGGCTTTCATAAGAAAATCGCAGGGGGGGGGGATGTAACCGTGATCGTGATCGGCAATAAGGATTTTGCCGGGGCCATGAACAGTAAAGGTGTTGGTAAACCCGTCGGTAAATCGAAGATCGCCACCATCACCGAGATGGATGCCCCTCCTGGTGATGCCCCTGCTGGTAATACCGTAATCTATTGTGGCGATCCCGGCCAACTCGATGCAACCTTAGCGTACAGTCGCCAACATAAAGTCTTATCTATGACTGGCGATCCCGAACTGGTTGCTAAGGGAATCACTTTAGGCGTAGGCGTATTAAATAAGAAACCGAAGATCTTACTGAACCTCTCCAGCACCAAAGAAGAAGATATCGATTGGAACCCGGCTATTCTGAAAGTGGCAGTCTCAGTGAACTAAGAACAGTTGCTATTCCAACTCAAACGAGATACACTCAGAGCGTTATGTTGATACATAACGCTCTTT
>JAKSAU010000242.1 GCA_022361535.1 Desulfobacterales bacterium | reverse complement strand
GGCGAGTAGTTTTTTACTAGTTTCGGTGCCCCATGCTTGAGATGAGAAGCACAAGACGCACACAAAGTAACAATATAATCGACATCTTCATCAGCAAAGGCATCGATATTCTGCAGAGCCACATCACGGGCCGCCGGCTTTTCACCCATACTGACGGCCGGCAGGCCGCAACAGGATTGTCCCATGGGAAAAGACACCTGTACATCAGCTTCTTTAAAGCCCTTCATTGCGGCTTCAAGCTGCTCAGGATAAACAAAATCCTGAACACAGCCGGAAAACAGAGCAATCTTAAATTTTGGATTTTCAACTGTATGATTCAAGCGATCAAACCTGTCCCTGAACGGGGTCTCAGCGATGGCCGGCAGTCGTCTGAAATTGTGATCCTGGGAAAAAATCATGGGCAGATGACGAAGATAAGACGCCCCTTTTTCTTTTTGAGTCATGGGACCCTGGGCGAGTTTTGCCGTCCGAAGCAGGGTATGGAACAACTTTCTGTTTTTCAGGACTTTGCCTAAAAGAATGCTTTGCAAAGGATGGCCTTCTTCATCCTGAATTTTGGCATGAACATCCTTGATCAAGGAAGGCAGATCAATGCCGCCAGCACAAATCGCCTTGCATGCACCGCAGTTGGTGCAGTTCTGGACCAGGTTCCGGGCATGTTCCCGGCCATGGAAAAAATAGGTGGTGATTAATCCGATGGCACCAATGTAAATATGGCCAAGCTGATGGCCGCCCACCATACGGTAAACCGGACAGACATTGGCACAGGCACCGCACCTGACACATTGCAGGATTTGGACAAACACAGGGTCTTTTGCTATTTTACTCCTGCCGTTGTCCAGGAAAACGATGTGCATTTCGCGTTTGCCGCTCTCAGTTGTTTTGCACTCAGAGGGGCCTGTTATCCATGTGACATAAGAGGTAATGGCCTGGCCGGTTGCATTTTTTGGCAGCACCTTGTTGATTGCAAGGGCCTCTTTAATAGTGGGCAAAAGCTTATCAATGCCTGCAAGGGCAACATGGACTCTTGGCAAAGTGGAAACAAGGCGTGCATTGCCTTCATTGGTAGCAATACCAATCGTCCCTGTTTCAGCAATTACGTAATTTGCGCCTGTGATACCCATGTCTGCCTGGACAAATTTTTCCCGCAGCTCCTTTCTTGCCACTTTGACAAGACGCTGGATCTCGGCGTCCTGTTCAGTCCCCGTGACAGTTGAAAACAGGTCAGCAACCTGATACCGGGACAGGTGAATAGCCGGCATGACCATATGGGACGGACCTTCTTTTCGAAGCTGAACAATCCATTCACCAAGATCAGTTTCCGTCACCTCCAGACCGTCTGTTTCAAGCCACTTGTTCAGATGGATCTCTTCTGCAGTCATGGATTTGGACTTTACAATACGGCGTGATTTGGTCTGTTTGGCAATATCTGCAATAATCCGGTTGGCATCCTCGGCTGTCTGTGCCAGGTGAACATGGATGCCGTTTTCTTTCGCCTTTTTGGTAAAAGCAGCCAGCAGTTCTTCATTTCGTATAACAGCTTCAGCCTTGGCATCTGCCACAGTCTGAATCAAAGCATCGGTATCCAACCCGGTAAAGGCATTTTCCCTTGATGCTCTGTAGGCCACAGCAAAATTATCCATGGCCTTTCGCAAGAATTTATTATTCAGTGCACAATCCAGCCGGTCCCTGTATTCTTTTATACTTTCCCCTTGCCGGGATTTATCTTTTGACGCCATAGCTTATTCCTCCACCAGCATAATGTGCAGTTCCAGGGGGCCGTGAACACCCAAGGCCAACACCCGTTCGATGTCTGCAGTTCGGCTGGCCCCGGTGATAAACGCAGTGTATGATCCGGTGTCACTGACAAGGCCGTTTAATTCTTCTATCATATCGAAAGCGGTTTCCCGTACCTGAGATGTAAAAAGAATTGCCACATGTATTTCAGAAAGCATGGAAGACAACCGGGTTTCTTCGGATTTGGAATCCAAAACCAGGGTGCCGGTTTCTGCAATGCCGTAATCCATGAGAGTTACACCAACATCAATACCGCCTGGATAATTCCGGAGTCCTTCCCGTATCAATTTAATCCCTTTTCCCTGACTACACTTTTCAGCAAGCAGGTTAAATCCGTCATCATCCAGGTTGGGGGCAGCTACAATTCTGGTGTCCGGATCAATCGGCGTATCGGACTGCATCTGGGAGTCTAAGGGTGCTTTGTCCCTGCAGATCTCAACAGCTTTTTCAAACGCTGAATTCAGGGTGTTCATGGGATAAACGTGTGCAGATACCAGGGAGGCTTTATCCGTAAAGGTCTGTATAAGTGACCCTTTTGACATAGTTTCCATCCTTTAGCCTGCTTTAGCTTGGCAGGCAATTCTCCGGATTCCGGGTGAAAGGACCTGGGGGAAAGGTCTTTGTCACCCGAACCGGTTTGTACCCCTAACTACGGGGTTGTTCATTGGTTTGCCTTTTGTAATAACCGGCTTTTGAACCGGACTATCAAATGGTAACCTTTAAGACCCGAAGAATATTCCCGGCAACCAGGTAACCAGTTGAGGGAAGAAGCAAAGCAGCGCAATACTTACAACCTGCAGAAGTACAAAGGGGATAATACCTTTGTAAATGTGCATCATGGTATAGCCTTCAGGTGCGACACCCTTGAAGTAGAACAGGGCATAGCCAAAGGGAGGTGTCAAAAAGGAAGTCTGCAGATTCACGCACATGAGCAAGGAGAACCAGAGGGGATTAAATTCCAGTTCCATGGCAATGGGCATAAATACCGGGACTGTAATCAGCAGGATTGCAGCCCAGTCAATAAACATACCCATAATGAAGACGATACCCATCATCAAAAACAAAATAAGCCAGCGATTCATACCGGAACCGATGAGCAGATCGGCAACCACATCACCGCCGCCCATGCTCAAAAAAACCGTGGAAAAGAATTTACCGCCGATAAACAACATCATAACCATGGACGTGGTTTTAAGCGTGGCAAAGGCAGATTCCTTTAAAACGGTCAGCGTCAATTTCCGGCTGAATGCAGCCAAAACCATTGCACCTAACGCGCCCAAGCCGGCTGCTTCTGTGGGTGTGGCCACACCTGCCAAAATTGTACCCATAACCGCCAGAATAAGTGCCAGTGGGGGAATCAGGGATTTTAGGGTCATGGCCCACTTTTGTCCGGCGGTATAAGCAGAAGCCTCTTCCTTTGAAATTGGGGGGCCAAGTTGCGGGTTAATGTTACAACGGACAAAAATATAGATGAAGTAAAGAGAAGCCAATACGAGTCCAGGAAAAATGGCGCCTGCAAAAAGGTTACCTACAGACGTTTCTTTCATTCCTGTCAAGCCGCCGTAAACAACCATCATAATGGACGGCGGAATAAGAATGCCCAAAGTACCTGAAGCGCAAATAATCCCTGAGGTCAGCTCTTTTTGGTACCCTTTGTTGATCAGAGCCGGGGTTGCCAAAAGGCCCATGGCAACAACGGAAGCCCCGATAATACCGGTTGTGGCGGCAAAAACAGTACAAACCACAACAACAGCCAGACCCAGGCCGCCTTTGATACCTCCAAGTACTACATATAGAGACTCAAACAGGGCATCGGACACTTTGGACCGGTCCAAAAGCTGAGCCATGAGGATAAATAAGGGAATGGCCACAAGGGTATAGTTGTTCATCAGTCCCCAGGCGTTGTTTACAAACATCTCAAACAACGCCGGAACCATAAATCCGTTGTCAATGAGGCCAAACAGCGTAGCAACCGCAGCCAGGGTGTAAGCCAGGGGATGACCGAAGGTAATGGCCACAATAAGGGTGGCAAACATGGCCACTGTCATGAATTCAAGACTCATGGGAAAAATTCCTTAATTTTTAAGTGCGTTGATATCTTTAAGTAAGTTTGCAATACCCTGGATCAGCAGGAAAGCAAAGCAGAGCGCCATGAGGATCTTAAGTGGCCAGATGGGCGGAGCCCAGGAAGTTGAATTCACTTCCATGCCCGTGGTGGACACATAGGCAAACTTAATTGACCACGCTGTCATACAGCCGATCACCGGCATGAAAAAAACAAGGTTGGTCAAAACTCTTAAAAAGGTTTGAATCTTTTCAGGCGCCAGGGCAGTAAAAATATCAACTTTCACATGGCCGTCATATACATCGGTATAGGCCAGGCCGAACATATAATGAAGGCCGTATAAAAAAGTAGTGGCCTCAAACCCCCAAGTGGTGGGGGCATTGAACGCATACCGCATGAATACCTCATATACCACCACGATCAGCAGGGGATATACGAGCAGGGACGTAATATCCCCCTCTTTTTTGATAATGCGTTCCAAAGACTTTGATACGGTTTCCAGCATGGGAGTTTCCTTTATCGGAAAATTTTCAAAAGTTTAAGGCCCGGCAGCCTGTGTTATACCGGGATTATTAAAAATTGGCTGCCGGACCCGCTTCTTCTGGGTAATACCGGCCTGAGCTACCGTTTGGCAGTCAGGCCTGATAGGTTTTATTCGTAGGTTTTTCCACCAATGTACGTTTCATAAGGCCAGGGAGCAACACCGCCGCGTTCCTCTCTCCAGTCTGCGTAATCATTAATGAACGCTTCCTGGGAATCCATAACCTTTTTCACGTCAGGATATTTGGCTTTAACTTCATCAATATATTTTTTGGTAGTTTTTCTGAACTCGATCCGGGTGGCTTCGTCCATTTTAACGAATTCCACTTTTTCCTTGAACAGGCGGATGGCTTTAGCATTCAGGCTGTTGATCCAATTGTAGGACCAAAGCTGAGTTTCTTTGGCGCAGATATCAATGATCCACTTGAGATCTTCGGGAAGCTTTTCATAGGCATCTTTGTTAAAGAAAAGACCGCACTGGATACCAGGCTGATGAACGCCAGGCTGGATAACGTATTTAGTGATTTCATCAAAACCCATGGGATAGTTGATGGCAGGAGAAGAGAATTCAGCCGCATCGATAACACCACGTTCAAGTGCAAGATAAACTTCGCCGCCGGGAAGCGGAGAAACAGATGCACCAAGGTTGTTCATAATATCCATGAACCAACCAGGAGTTCTCAGACGCATGCCTTTGAAGTCCTCCATTTTGGTAGCACGTTTGTTGGAGAAAAGACCCATTTCCTGACCGCACTGACCGCCGGGAAGAGCAAACAGGTTAAACTTGCCGTAAATTTCCTGCATCAGCTCAATGCCGCCTTTTTCATACAGCCAGATATTGTATCCTTCAGCATCCAGACCAAAAGGAACAGAAGCAAATGCAACAAAGGCTTCGTTTTTACCTTTCCAGTAACCGGGCCAGTCGTGGCCGACCTGGGCTGCGCCCTGACTTACAGCGTCAAAACTCTGCATGGCTGGAACAAGTTCGCCGGCAGAAAAGGGTTTGATATCCAAACGTCCGGCAGAAGCCAGGCGAACGGAATCAGCAAAATGCTGGGCAATATCGTAAAACAACAGGCCTTTTGACCAGGGCATGACCATTTTCCATCTGATTTTTTCATCGGATGTTTTGAATTTTACCCGTTTTGCCACTTTATGGCGGGGGTCTTCACCGAATTTTTCACGTTTGCCGGCATAGGCATTGCCGCAAATAAAAAAGAATGCCATCAGGCAGGTTACCAAAATCGTAAATCGTCTTTTCATGTTTTCCTCCATCCTTTTGCCTCAAGGTAAACTATTAGTTATAGGGTACTACTCATTTAAACACTTTCACGCGTATGAAACCTGCAATCCTCCTTTCCCGGACCCTCGCCAAGGTATTCCAGCAAACCAATTTTCATAAATCAGAATTATTTACATGCCCATCTATTTGGTATGACCAATATTTAAAAGGGCGCAATATCATTTGTCAAGAAAAAAAATAAATTTGTTTGTTTTTTGTTATCCCTTCTGTTATATAAAAATTTACCCTATAAATTCAGATGGTTTTAATTTTACTTGCTCCAACACCACCCAAGGTAAGACCATAGTGTGGTTAACCGATACCACAAGCAAGTAAAACTAAAATCAAAATTGGTATGACCAATGTCACGCCATGCAACCTTAAGTATGAGAAAGGCCAAAAGAGGTAAGATATGATCAGCCAGTCAATCATCACCCAATTAAAGGAAGTACTTGGATCGGAAAACGTTCTGACTGAAAAAGAGGACATGCTGACCTATTCATATGATGCTGCCGTATTAGATGCCCAGATGCCTGGAGCCGTTGTTATCCCGGCAGACACTGAAGGTATCGGCCATGTGGTAAAAGTCTGTCATGAGAACCGCATTCCGCTGACTGTCAGGGGCGCCGGAACGAACCTGTCAGGCGGCACCATTCCCGAAGGGCATGGCATTGTCCTGCTCACCGGCCGGCTGAACAAAATCATAGAAATAAACGAAGCTGATATGTATGCTGTGGTCCAGCCAGGTGTGGTGACAGCTGACCTTGCTGCTGCTGTTGAGGCAAAAGGGCTTTTTTACCCCCCTGATCCAGGGTCACAGGCAGTATCCACCATTGGCGGCAATGTGGCTGAGAATGCCGGCGGATTAAGAGGGCTTAAATACGGTGTTACCAAAGACTATGTCATGGGTATGCGTTTTTTCGATGCCCAGGGGAATTATATAAAAACAGGGTCAAGAACCGTGAAATGTGCAACCGGGTACAATATTACAGGGCTGATGGTTGGCTCAGAAGGAACTTTAGGGGTTCTGGATGAAATTACCCTCAAGCTGATCCCTGCTCCCCAGGATAGACATTCCCTGGTTGCAGTTTACGACACCATTGAACAAGCATCCGAAACCGTTGCTGCCATCATTGCAGCCAGGATTGTTCCTGCCACCCTTGAAATCCTAGACAATTTCACAATCCGGGCGGTTGAAGATTTTTCCAAAGCAGGCTTGCCTGTGGAAGCTGCCGCACTACTCCTCATTGAAGTAGACGGCCATCCGGCTGTTGTTAAGGAAGAAGGAGTAAAGGTGGAAGCCTTATGCAAAAAACTTGGGGCAACCTCTATCAATGTGGCCCAGACAGATGCAGAAAGGGATAAAATATGGGCGGCAAGGAGGAGCGCGCTTTCAGCACTTGCCAAGCTCAAACCCACTTTAGTTCTTGAAGATGCCACCGTGCCCAGAAGTAAAATCCCGGACATGGTAAAAGCACTCCAGGATATCGCCACAACTTATAAAATAGATATCGGTACCTTTGGTCATGCCGGGGACGGCAACCTGCACCCCACCATCTTAACAGACAAGCGCAATACCGAAGAATTCCACCGGGTGGAAGAGGCCATTGAAGAAATCTTTGACAAAGCACTGGCTTTGGGTGGAACACTTTCCGGGGAACATGGCACCGGTATTGCCAAAGCCCCGTTCCTGGAAAAAGAGGCCGGCTACTCCTCAATTCTTTTTTCAAGACAATTGAGAGGAGCGCTTGACCCCAATAACATACTCAACCCAGGCAAAATTACAGGGGTTTCATCAGACACCACAAATTAATTTTTAGGATTCCTATCAGGTAGATATTGTATGGCAAATATGAATGAACTGGCCAATCTGGTCAAAGAACTTGAAGAACAACTTGTGACCTGTATCCGCTGCGGAATGTGCCAGTCAGTCTGCCCCCTTTTTGAGCAGACACGCAAAGAAGCAGACGTTGCACGAGGAAAACTTGCCCTGCTTACAGGGCTTATGGAAAACATCTTCACGGATCCGGACGGGGTCAATGAACGATTGAACCGCTGTCTTTTATGTGGATCGTGTGCAGCCAATTGTCCTTCAGGGGTCAATGTCCTGGAAATTTTCATCAAGGCGCGCGCCATCCTCACCGAATACAAAGGGCTGTCACCGGCTAAACAGCTAATCTTTAAAAAGATGCTTGCCAATCCGGGAACATTTGACACACTTGTGGCCTGGGCTGGAAAATTTCAGGGCCTGTTTGCAAAAGACGATGCCAACGCACAGGGCACCTCATGCGCCCGTTTGGTATCCCCGCTTTTGGCTGACCGCCATTTTGTGCCCCTGGCATCTACTCCATTCCATAAAGAAATCCCGGAGCAGGGACTTAAAACCAAGGGAACAAAACTCAAAGCAGCTATTTTTACCGGCTGCCTGATTGATAAAGTGTTTCCAAATATTGCCAGGTCAACCATAAAAGCTTTGGATCACCACGGGGTAGGTGTTTCTATTCCTTCGGGGCAGGGATGTTGCGGCATCCCGGCTTTGGCTTCAGGAGACAGGGAGACCTTTACCCGTCTCGTGGATCACAACCTGGCCCTTTTTGACAAAGAAAATTTTGATGTCCTGGTAACAGCCTGTGCCACCTGCACGTCCACCATCAAAAAATTGTGGCCAAGTGTTTATAAGGATGCAAGCTCCGGTGTAAAGGCCCGGCTTGAAGCCCTGTCCAAAAGGACCATGGACATCAACCAGTTTATGGTAGACCATGTTGATACCAAATTAGGAGAATCCCAAGGAGATTCAAACGGGGAAACCGTTACATACCACGACCCCTGCCATCTTAAAAAATCCCTTGGGGTATCGGGCCAACCCAGGCAGATGATCAAAGCCGCAGGCAAGAACCTTGTGGAGATGTCCGGTTCGGATAAATGCTGCGGTATGGGCGGCAGTTTCAATGTTTATCACTATGACTTGTCTAGTGCCATTGGCAAACTCAAGCAACAGAATATCTCGGATACCGGCTGCACCACACTTTCTACAGGCTGTCCTGCATGTATGATGCAGATCTCGGATATGCTGGCCAAAAACAATGCCAATATCCGGGTCCGGCATCCCATGGAATTGTATGCCGAAGCTTTGGAAAAATAAGGAAAAGTAGAAGACCGTTTTAATACTCAACCATATTGAAGGAGGGAGACCATGGATATCAAAGAGCCTGAAATTACCCGGGATGAAGTTCTGATTCTGGATGACCCTGATTTTTGCAAGGAACATGTTTGCATAATCAGTGGTTGTGGTACGGGTATAGGCAGGGCAGTCTCCCTTGCAGCCGCCGCCAACAATTTAACAGTAGTCGGCCTGGACATTAATGAAGAAGAAGGTCAGGTCACCTGCGAAAAAGCAAAAGCATTGGGTGGCGATATGATCTTTGCAAAAACCGATCTGACCGTTGATAGGGACATTGAGTCCGCTGTCAAACTGGCTGCAGGCAAGGGTCAAATAAGATACCTGGCCAACATAGCCGGTATCCAGCATATTGATTCGGTAGACAACTTTCCAATGGCCACCTATGACTTGATGCAGAAAATCATGCTCAGGGCACCTTTTTACCTGTCTCAACTGACCATCCCTTACATGAAACAATCAGGTGACGGTTGCGGTGTCATTGCCAATATGGCTTCGGTGCATGCCCATATCTGCACCAAAAACAAACCGGTTTACAACATTACCAAATTCGGTCTGCGGGCATTAAGCCAATCCATATCAGCAGAAGGCGAAGGAAAAATCCGTTCTTTTACCGTAAGCTCCGGCTTTGTTAAAACTCCCCTGGCTCTCAACCAGATCGCCGCCCAGGCAGAGCAAAGGGGTATAACCCCTGACAAAGTCATCACAGATGTAATGATGGGAAAGTCCAGGGTGAAGGAAATGATGTCTCCGGTTGAGGTCGCCAATCTCTTTGTTCACGGATTTTCAAGGTTTTCCAAATACTTGGTTGGCGGCGACCTTCTTTTCGACGGAGGGATGGTTTTAACGTATTAACTATATAGAGCTTGCGGTGGGTGAACCAAAAAATCTCTTGATATTGATATGTGAATGGTTAATACTGTCTGGCTTAAGAATTTAAAAAGGAATTAGACAGATAGGAATATGACAATACCCATTAAGCCCATAAAGCCCAAACGAATCTCTGACCAGGTATTTGACCAGATCAGAGAGTTGATTTACCGGGGGACCCTTAAGCCCGGTGAAAAACTCATGACCGAACGGGAGCTGGCACAGGCCATGAACGTGAGCCGGACCACAGTTCGGGATGCTATCCAGCGTCTGGTTGCAATGGGCTTAATCGTTCAGAAGCAGGGTCAGGGAACATTTGTCAAATCTGTTGACGATACTTTGGCTACTCCTTTAGCAAAAGCGATCAAAGCACAGGATGCCTCCTTAGAAGACCTTCTGGAAGTTCGTATGGGATTGGAATGCAATGCCGCAGCTCTTGCTGCTCAGCGTGCAGATGAGACCGATATTACAGCCCTTAATCAAAGCATCATTGAAATGGATGAAGAAGTCAACTCAGGCCGTTTAGGCACAGAGGCCGATACCTCTTTTCATATGGCCATTGCCTATGCAGCAAAAAATCCCCTGCACATTCTGATCATGCGAAACTTCTACGATTACCTTTTTCATGGGATCGGTGAAAACCTGGCAAGCCTCTATGAAGAACCAGACAATATCCAGGAAATTTTACGTCAGCATAAAAATATCCTGTCATCCATCAAGGCACGGGATCCTTTCAAGGCTTACTCAGCCATGAAAGAGCATATACAGTTTGTCATGGATTTTTTTAAAAAAATCCGGACAAGTTAAAAGTTCTATTTTTTACCTGTTTCAAGTTGGGCCCATACCGCACATAAGAACACCGGAGCTATCGTCCCGTAATCGGCTGCCTCTTTCTTCAATGGTTTTCTTGAAAAAGGTTCAGATCTTTTTTGCTATTCATAGGTGAACAAGAGCATTCCATATACAAATATCGGCCCGTTTATTCTAAGAAGCGGCTGCCGAATTTTTTATGAAAAATCCGCCTGATGCCGTCTTCTTAGAACAAACGGGCCTAAGCAACCTATGATTAATCTACCCGCATTATAAAGGAACATTTTTGTTGGGCATCGCTATAAACTTATCGTGTTCATGAAAAAGTTGTGCTGATTCTGCCGTCCTGAACCTGAATTGTACGGTGGGCATGGGCCGTCATGTTTGGGTTATGCGTCACCATGATAACGGTTCTTCCTTCCTGATTCAATTCTCCCAGCAGTGTCATAATTTCATTGGCTGTTTTTGAATCAAGGTTGCCTGTGGGCTCATCCGCGAGGATGATGGGGGGTTTATTAACAATGGCTCTTGCGATAGCGACCCGCTCCTGCTCACCGCCTGACAATTGATCGGGCAGACGGTCTGCTTTTTCTTCAAGTCCCACTCTGGAGATCACTTCCATGGCCATCTGGTTTTTCACTTTTTTCTTTTTTCCTGTGACAGCCATGGGCAATTTCACGTTTTCCAAAACTGTCAGGTAAGGGATGAGTTGAAAAGACTGGAAGATAAATCCCATATATTCACTTCTTAAATCTGCACGCTGCTCATTTGTCAGGCTGTATATATCTAAAGAATCTATAAACACCTGGCCCCGGCTTGGCCGATTCATGGCTCCCATGATGGACAACAACGTAGATTTACCTGAACCGGACTGGCCCATGACAGCAATGAATTCACCATCATCAACAAAAAAGTCCATGTTCTGTATGGCAGTCACAGTGGTATCCCCTGATGAGTAGGTTTTTTCAAGATTTTGAATTTCGATTAAATGATCAGTCATTGTTTTTCCTATATTTAGAATTCGGATATGGGTACTTTTGGCATTACAAAACCCTTAAGGCATCGCTGGGATCCATTCGCCCGGCCTTATACGCCGGATACAAGGAGGCGAGAAGACTTAAAGCTGCTGCCATGAGAAGTGAAATTCCCCCCAATTGGTAATTGATGCCTGCAAAGACTCCTTTTTCAATAACAACGGGAATCAGAAACCATGCTGTTATATTCCCAAGTGCAAATCCGAAAAGCCCGCCGAAAAGCCCAAGAACAAGTGCTTCAAGAAGGATAATCTGCATCACATGGGTCTGGCGGAAACCAATGGCCCTGAAGATTCCTATTTCCCTCGTCCTTTCGTTTACAGACCCCATCATGGTAACCATGACCAGCAATGCCCCAATACCAACCACAAGGACAGACACACCAAGGGAAAAAGATTTGAACATTTCTATGGACTGCATTTTTGACATAACCGCCTGCTTCATGGCAGTCACTTTGCCATTTGGGAAGACTTCTGCAATCTGCAGGGTCAGTTCCGTGATGGGGCATCCCCTGCAAAAAGCAGATATTTCAACCATAGAAACCTTTCCCGGCATACCCAACAGTGCCTGAGCCGTGCCCATATCCATGATCACGGCATTGTCCTCAGACCCGCCTGTGGGCAAAAGAACCCCTGATACGTTGAAAGGCCTTTCTTTCATGCGTATGACATCTCCGGGGGCAAGGGAGAGGATCGAGGCAGCAGCCGCACCCAGCATTACCTGATCTTTCGTTTCCGGGTATTTTCCATTCTTTTGCCACCACGTCTTTAAAGCCAACTCCTCTTGAAATACCACGCCCATGACCATGACTTTTTTCCCAGTATTCTGAGCACCGATATCTTTTTGCACATCAAGGGCGCCTAGTACTTTAGGTGCAACCACACCAATGTTTTTGGCATTTTCTATGGTACGAATCCGCCCTAAATTTTCCTGTTCAAACGTTTTAAGTTCATAATTGACACCGCCCACATCAATGCCGCCGTAGTTAAGGGAAAGGTGCTCGGTTTTAGGAACCATAATAATATTGGCACCGAACTTGTTCAGCCGCTCCTCGATTTCTAGTGTCATGGTCTCGGTTATAGCCAGTAGGGTGACAATCGTAGAGATACCGATGATAAGCCCTAAGGCCAGAAAAACCATCTTGGCTTTGCGCCTGCGGATATTGCCAAATGAAATATTATGGAGTTTCACCTTCCGCCTCCTTTTCCGCCTTTAAGGTAGCATTATGCTGCCTGTGTCCCACCCTGTTGAGCAGGGTTGCGTTGGCACCATGTTTTTTAAAATGGGTGGAAAAAACACCAGGTCGGGTATGGCGGCGGTCAAATGTGACCACAAGCCTTGTATTGTGTGTGTCCAGTGACGTGGAATCGACTCCGGACAGCATCTTTACACTGCCTACCAGATCATTGGGCCATGTTTGATTTCCGGCTAGTTTGAAAATGGCATCGTCCAGATGTCTGGTTTTCATATATGAGATTGCTCCCGGAACGCTTAGCGAAGCCATACCCAAAAGGATCGCACAAGATACAATTGCCGTAAGCGTCCCAAATGAAATCCCGCGCTTTTTGACCCCTAATACTTTCTCACGTTTTTCCCTGTATTTTTCAGGATCCCAGGCCATTTTTCCCCCTATTTTTTGAATTTGCACAAGCCGGCATTGGCATTGATTTGACTCATGGCGATTTTAAGATGGTTATTTTCTACATTTCTTTCTAAGGGAGCAGGATTACACCCTCCTTTGACTTCATTGATCCGGTCAGTGGCAAACCGCATCCCGCAATTGGTACACACCATGACATTGCCGTCCTGAACATATCCTTTACCAGACTTAAAACAGACATCACATGCATCCACAGCGGCACGGATAACACCGTCATGGCTTTTCACAACAAAAAATTTGACCATGATTCCCGACTCTGACTTCGCCTTAAAATAATGTGCTTTTCCATCAGAAATATCTTTAACAGGGATAAACAGCACCCCGTTGTCCGGTTTTACCAAGGTAAATTTATCTGATCCGAACCATGCCTGGGCTGGCAGTGAAAAACTCAAGACAACTACAGTTAGAAGTATCAATTTAACAATACGTTTCATTATTTCATCCTTGTCTTATATGTCCTTTGAAGTTTTGGAAGGAGTTGTAGAACAGCTACCCTGTCCGGGGCAGCCCTTTGAAACCGAAACCTGTCCGGCGCAGCATCCGCGGCCCTTGAATGGATTTCTTCGATCCTGCATATAGGCAAACGTCTCTTCTTTCTTAAGGCTTTCAACAGAGTCCAGAGTCGCCGGATATCCCAAACCGGATATGGCCTGCTTTATCTTTTCAGGCGTTAAAGGGGATTTAAAATCAACCGCCACCATCTTTCTGAACATATTGGCTCCCATGCCGTCAAATCCCTCCATGGGGCTTAATCCTGCATTAATCTTTGAAAAACAGGCACTGCAGGTTAAGTTCTCCACCTGGAAAATGGCCCGCTGAACTTCGCCAGACTCCTTATCCTGATCTTGGGCAACACTGCCTCCGACGCCCAGTAAAAAAAACAGACCTGTAAGTATCAATACAGATATCTTTTTCATAACACTCTCCTTTGAACACATTCATAGATATTCTTTTTATAATCTGGAATTTAAATATCAATTCTTGTGCCAATAGGACGTGCAGACTTTAAAAACACCTAATGACTTGAAATAAATATAGATTTGGTTTTACAAGTGGATATTTCGAATTTTGAACAGTATAGACTATTCCACAAGGGTGTAGAATAATCTACAATTCTATCTCGATCACAGACCGTATTTTTCAAGCCGGTAAAGAAGAACATGCCTGGGAATCTTTAAAAGACGGGCAGCCTCTGAACGATTCTGGTTGGCTTTTTCAAGGGCCTTTTCCACATAAGCTTTTTCCACCTGTTCAAGTGAAATCCCTTGATCCGGGATGACCGGGTTAAATCCGGAACCGGAAATATCCCCCCCCGGCAGGTTAAGGTCATTTGAGCGGATCAGGGAACCTGATCTTAGTATGATACAGCGTTCCACAACATTCTGCATTTCCCTGATATTACCCGGCCATGGATAGCTCATCAGTTCTTTTACGGCATTATCAGAAAACCCGACCTCGGCAGGTGCGTCAAATTTTCTTATGAAATGCTCCAAAAGGGCCGGGATGTCTGCTTTGCGATCCCTTAAAGGGGGTATGGACAAAGGTATTACAGAAAGCCTGTAAAACAAATCTTCCCTGAACTCTCCTTTTGATACTCTTTCCTGGAGATCCAGGTTCGTTGCTGCAATTATCCTGATATCCACGGATTTTGACTGTTCCGATCCCACAGGCTGGATCTGTCGCTCTTGGACAGCCCGAAGCAGTTTCACCTGAACATCGGTTGCCAGTTCTCCAATTTCGTCAAGAAAGAGACTGCCCCCGTGGGCAGTCATGAAATGACCTTTCCTGTCCTTGACCGCGCCTGTAAACCCGCCTTTTACATGTCCAAAAAGCTCGGATTCAATCAGCGTGGCCGGAATGGCCGCACAGTTTACGGCAACCATGGGACCCTGGTTGCGTGGAGAATTTTTATGGATCAACCGGGCCAGCAATTCTTTTCCTGTACCTGATTCTCCTGAAATTAAGACGGTTGCATCTGAGTTGGCGGCCTTGGAGGCGATTTCCAGCAATTCTTTCATGGCGGAGCTGGCAGATACAATCCCCTGGGTTCCTGTGAGCCGGTCCACCTCATGGGCAAGCATGCGGGTTTTTGAACGCAGCCCTTTGAGTTCCAATGCCTTTTCGCAGGAAATAATCAGAGTATCCCGATCAAAAGGTTTGGTAATAAAATTAAACGCCCCTTTGTTCATGGCCTTTACGGCCATTTCTATGGAACCGAACGCTGTCATGATGATAACTGGTGTTTCAGATGAAAACGCTTTAATTTTTTCCATGAGATCCAGGCCATTGATGTCTCCTAGTTTGACGTCGGACACCACAAGATCCGGATCATGGGCATGAAACAGGTCAAGTCCTCTGGTGCCGGACTCAGCAGAAAGTACGGTAAAGCCCTTTGACTCCAGGTTGTACTCAGTCACTCGGCGAAGACTGTCATCATCATCAATAAGCAGGATTGTCCGCTTCATTTAATATTTCTCCTCTTTTACAGGGAAGTGAGATTGAAAATTTTGCCCCGCCAAGTTCTGATTCATCAGCACCGATGGTTCCCCCCAGCCGTTCTAGAATTTTCTTGGTAATGGGCAGGCCCAAACCTGTTCCCCCTTTCTTGTAAGAGACAAAAGATTGGAACACGGTTTCAATGTGTTCAGGGGTAAGTCCCGGGCCATTGTCATCTACGCAGATAACAAGGCGATCATTTTTGATCTCATGGGAAATCTTTATTTTACCGCTTGCCGGCACCTCTTCTAACGCATTCAGTACCAGGTTCATCAACACCTGGGTCATGGCAGCGGCAGGAACCGGTTCTAAACCGGAACTCTCATTTTTGTAAGCACACGAAATATCAACGGATTTTTTATCTGCCTGGGCATCCATGACCTGGACCACCTGTTCTATGACCTTGTCCAGCGGCGCTGTTTGATCCTGTTGCTTTACCTGTTGTCCCCGGCAATAGGCCAGGACATCTTCTACTGAATTATTCAGCCTTGATATTTCCGAGCGCATAATATCTATGAATTCATGCTTTGGGTGATCTTTGCCCACCTCATCAGCCAGAATTTCTGCCGCCCCTTTAATAGAAGCCAAGGGATTTTTAATCTCATGGGCCAGGGATGCAGATACGTGACCCAACAAAGATAGCTTTTGAGCCCGGCCCAACTCTTTTTCTGCTGCTACCAGCTTTTCTGCCTGATCATGCAGACGTTTATAGGAGGACGCCAGCTGCTCTGAAAGAACCTGGTATTTTTTCCTTATCCTGTTCTCCCGACCTGAAATCATGCCGATGACCAATCCGGCAGCCAGGTAGAATAGAATCTCGGACAATTCCGAATAATAAGCTTCCGGTCCCTGATACCAGAACATATACAAATGAGGCACAAATGAAATGCAGGAAAGCACAGCCATAATAAGTCCGCCGGTTACCCCGTAAATCATTGCACCGATGGCAATAGGAAAATAGGAAAGTCTTCGGAAAGTATCATGATACAAAATCAGGTGGCCCGGAGTCAGGTAATGTGCCATACCAATACCTACAACCATAAAAAACATAGAGACAAATAATATTCTTTTAACTTTATCAGGCATCAGGATAGTGTCCCGCCACTATTATCATAGATAATTTACACACCTGTAATCAATTATGCTTAACACTAAATTATAAAGATTAAATCCCGATTGTCATGTTTTAAAATTTCCAATATGATTCAGGCAATATAGATCCCTAATACCAGAACCAGATGCTCATTGGAGATATCGCATGTCCAAACCCAAAGACCCTCACTTTCAAGCTCTTGAAAACATGTATGCCTCAGCACCTATTAACGAAATCTACAAACCAGTGATGGCTGTATCTAAAGGAAAGGCCGAGATTGAAATAGAACTGTCAGATCAGTTTCACCATTCTGCCGGGGCCGTACATGGCTCAGTCTATTTTAAGATGCTGGATGATGCTGCCTTTTTTGCCGCCAACTCTTATGAAAAAGAAGTGTTTGTTCTGACCACCTCCTTTACGACATATTTGACCCGTCCTGTTACTAAAGGATGCCTAAAGGCTATTGGCAAAGTAGTTAACCAAAACAACTCCCAGTTTATTGCCGAGTCTGTCGTCTATGATTCAGCAGACAATGAAATCGGGCGAGGAAACGGTGTCTTTGTCCGCAGTAAAATGCCTTTAAATCAAGCAAAGGGGTATAAATGAAGTACGATGCAAAAGGCCTTCAAGTTAGAATCATGCGCCAGGCTACCAGATTTGAAAAAAGAGATATTCTTGAAATCGGATGTGGGGATGGAGAAATATCCATGGACTTGGCTCAAAATGCACGCTCTTATACAGGTATAGATCCGGACAGGGAACGAATTGCAGAGGCATTATCCAGGATTAATCCGCTCAAACATAATCACATCGGCTTTAAACCAGGCTCCGGTCAGAACTTAAAATTTGAGGATTTGACCTTTGATCTTATTCTTTTTACACTCTCTTTACATCACCAGAATAGCGTCAGGGCTCTGGATGAAGCATATCGGGTGCTGAAACCAGGCGGACACGTACTTGTTGTTGAGCCCTGTGTCGACAGTCATTTTCAGCAGTTTTTTCACTTGTTTGATGATGAAACCCTTGCCCTGAAAGTTGCCTGTGATGCTGTAGCAAATAGTAAGTTTAACAAACTCACCCAGAGCCATTTTGAAGTGACTGCAGAATTTGAAAACAAAACAGAACTGTGCCAATATCATTTTAATCGGACTCATAAGGCGAATGATGATGAAGAGCGTATTCTTTCACTTTTGACAGCACTTTATGGTGAAACTGGAGAAAAGCCCTTCCAGATCAAAGACAAGCTCAATCTTTTTTTAATTGAAAAGCCTTTTGACTGATTCGCCTACAAACCAATACAATTTAAAATGAAAGAAAAATCTTAACATCCGGGTACTTACTACTCTTTACAGGATTGCTGTTTCTTGCTATTCAATTAAACATGGTCTCTCTAGAAATGTTAACTCACACCCTGACCCGGGAAATGGAAACCGGACCGGATATCTGCGACATAACCGGAGACTTACAGGTTTTAGTTGATAAATCCGGTATCATTACCGGAATTGTTCAAATTTTTATTCCGGGTGCGACAGGTTCTGTTACGGCACTGGAGTATGAGCCTGGTGTCGTAGAAGACCTGAAACGGGCAATCAATGAACTGGCACCACCTGACAGGCTTTATGATCATGAACTTGCCTGGCACGACGGTAACGGACACAGCCATGTACAGGCAGCCCTTTTAGGCCCTTCTATTTCGGTGCCCGTACGAAAGTCCGAACTGGCTTTGGGTACCTGGCAGCAAATAGTCGTCATCAATCATGATAACGGGCCAAGATCGCGAAAAATAGAAATCACCATTATTGGCAATTAAACTTTAGCGGTTCTCAAAAATATGTTCCTTTATTATGCGGGTGGAATGATTGCCGGTAGCGTCATGAAATGAAGGCATTCAGTTTGAATTCTTAGGCTCGTTTGTTCTAAAAAACGACATCATAAAGCACACAAATCAAATCACGCCTTAAAAATCAATCAAAGGTAATGTCGAAAGGAGTGCTTTGATGTAAGATCTCTACTTGCTTTTCTTTTACCTGATACTATTTTTATGATAACTTCAATTGTTGTCATTTGTTGTTCTACCCAGAAACAAAAGGTGCTCACATGAAAAAGAACCGTATTACCACCACCAACAAGTCCGCACATACATTTAAAACAGATCTGCTTGTCTACACTGCTGTTGAGGTAAAAAACAAACTGCCCCGCTGTCCAGCTATTATCCGCAACCAGGTAAAAAACGCTTTTGAACTAAAAGACTTCTCAGGCAAAGCCGGAGAGCAACTCCTTTTTTATCCGCCTGCCAGGGCTAAAATATCTGCTAAACGGGTATTGGTATTGGGTCTTGGAACAATTAACAAGGAAAAGGAGGCCGGATTGGCAATTGACACGCTTAGAGAAGCAGGCGGGCATATTGCAAAGGTCTGTGCCAAAACCAAAGCCAAGGACGTGATAATAGATCTTCCGGCAGGCAAAAATCTTGGACCATCGATACCGGATTCGGCAGCCGCAGCTGAAACTCTTGCCGAAGGCGTTATCCTTGGCGATTATAGGTTTGTAAAATACAAAGAAATCACTAAAAAGAAAACCGATTACCCGGGTTTAACTGCACTGAGATTTGTCTGCTCAGAAAACCTGACAGCCGTCCGGGCAGGGGTACAAAAAGGAAAGACTGCAGCTTTTGCCGCTTGTACGGCAAGGGATATGGCAAATGAGCCCGGAAACGGATGGACATCTGCAGACTTTGCTGCTTACGCCAAAGGTCTGGCCAAGAAAACAGGGCTTACATACCGGTGCCTTGAAAAAAAAGAGATGGTACAGATGGGTATGGGCGGTATTCTGGCAGTCAATCAAGGGTCTTCTGTGCCACCCCGTATGGTCATCCTTGAATATAAGCCTGAAAAGAAAAGCGAAACCATACTTCTTGTCGGCAAAGGCCTGACATTTGATTCAGGAGGAATCAGTATCAAACCGGCCGCTGGTATGGAAGAAATGAAATACGATATGTGCGGTGGTGCAGCAGTTCTTTGCGCCATGGAGGCGGTTGCCGAGGAAAAGCCGGATGTGGGTGTTGTAGCCATTGTACCTGCAACAGATAACATGTCCGGGGCCAATGCCGTGCACCCCGGTGATATCATACGCCATTACAACGGGGTTACGTCAGAGGTTATAAATACTGATGCAGAGGGCCGCTTGATTTTGGGAGATGCCATTTCCTACGGCATAAAAACATATAAACCCAATTGTGTCATTGATGTAGCCACCCTGACCGGTGCGGTAATCATCAGCCTTGGACATCACTATACCGGCCTTGTATCAAACAATGACGCATTGGTTAAACAACTTGAGAGTGCCGGAAGCTGCTCGGGAGAACCTGTATGGCGGCTCCCATTGGATAAAAATTATAAAAAACAGATCGAATCCAAAGTCGCAGATATTAAAAACATCGGCGGTCGGCCCGGAGGAACCATTACTGCAGCAGCATACCTGTCCAATTTTGTGGATAAAACACCTTGGGCCCATTTGGACATCGCCGGTACGGCATGGGATTTTACTGAAAAGACATATATCCCAAAAGGGCCGTCCGGAACTGCAACGCGAACATTTATCAACTTGATTCGCAACTGGAAAACCGGCCAAATGAAATAACAAAAGAAGAGTGCCGGGTTCATAACCCAATTTGAACAAGTGAAGTAACAAAACAAGGGAGTCATATGTCACAAGCTGTTGAGCAAATGGTGGAGCAGGTCTCCCAGGTCATTTTGGGGAAAAATCAGCAAATCCGGCTTGCACTTGCCTGCTTTCTGGCCCGGGGCCACCTTTTAATCGAAGACTTTCCGGGTATCGGAAAAACAACGCTTGCCAAGGCACTTGCCAGATGCATGGGGCTGGATTTCCAGCGTATGCAGTTTACCTCGGACCTGTTACCCGGTGATATTCTCGG
>JAKSAU010000041.1 GCA_022361535.1 Desulfobacterales bacterium | reverse complement strand
GGCATCAGGCGGATTTTTATAAAAAAATTCGGCAGCCGCTTCTTAGAATAAACGGGCCGGTAATTGTATATTGGATCTCCTTGTTCACAAGGCCAATCGGAAATTTAATTTGAGAGCTGCTATAAATAAGAAACCTGCGCCCACCTGTAAGACCAGAAACAGGCAGACGCAGGTATTAAATCTCCCGGAGGAGAATAGGGCTATACGGATATTTTCTTCAATTCATGTCGCAGTCCCATAAAAAGGCTGACCAGCATAACAATCATAACCACAGTAAAGGGCAATCCTACAGATACAGCAATCGCCTGAATAGCGCCTAATGCGTCAGAGCCACCGCCAACAAGCAGGCAGACAGCAATCAACCCTTCCAAGGTGGCCCAGAATACACGTTGTTTCACAGGTGCATCCATCTTGCCGCCAGCTGTTATGGCATCAACAACCAAAGAACCTGAATCAGAAGAGGTCACAAAGAAGACCAAAACAAGTACGATTCCAATAAAGGAGGTAATGGCTGTTAACGGAAGATTTGATAACATCTGAAACAATGCAAGAGAGACCTCACCCAGACCTTTTTCAGCCAACACACCAACACCATTTTGGATCTGGAGCAAAGCGTTCCCGCCAAAAGCCTGCATCCAAAGCAGGGTTAAGAAAGTGGGAACCAAAAGAACCGCGGTCATAAATTCACGAATGGTGCGGCCTTTGGAAATACGGGCAATAAACATCCCGACAAAGGGAGCCCAGGAAATCCACCAGGCCCAGTAAAATACAGTCCAGCCTTTGTAAAATTTTTCATCAGCACGGTCAATCCAATTGCTCAACGGCAGGATATACTCTGCATAGGCCACAGTTGTGGATACGAGCCCTGAAAAGAAATGGAGAATAGAACCGGCCAGGATGGTGAATACCAAAAGCCCCAAAGCCAGAGTCATATTGATGTTACTTAACACCTTTACCCCGCCTTCAAGTCCTCTTATAACAGAAACAATAGCAACCAATGTGACAAGGGCGATGATGATAAGCTGAAGCCCAAGTGTATTTTCCATGCCAAAAATAAAGGAGAGGCCGGATGCTGCCTGCTGGGCCCCGAATCCCATGGAGGTTGCAAGACCGAAAATGGTGGCAACAACAGCAATCACATCGATAATATGTCCAGCCCATCCCCAGGTTTTTTCTCCCAAAAGCGGAAAAAAGCAGGAGCGAATCGTCAAAGGCAGGTTTTTATTAAAAGCAAAAAAACCCAATGCCAGGGCAACCACTGCATACATGGCCCATGGATGAAGTCCCCAGTGAAACATGGTTGCGCCCATGGCAGCGCGTGCAGCCTCTGGTGTTTTTCCGGCCACGTTCAGCGGGGTTCCCCACCAGTCTGTGTAATATGCCACCGGTTCTGCCACACTCCAGAACATCAGACCAATTCCCATACCGGCGGCAAACAACATGGCAAACCAGGATAGCCGAGTAAACTCAGGCTTGCAGTCCTGACCACCTAAACGAATCTTACCTGCAGGCAGAACAATCATGGAAAGGCAAAAAAGTACAAAGAGGTTTCCAGAAATCATGAAAAACCAGTCAAAATTTTGAATGGTCCATGATTTGGAACTGTCAAAGACCTTTTTAGCGTCTACCGGATTCATCAGGGTTAAAATGATAAAACCGATTACAACGGCAGCGGCAATAAAAAAAACCGGTCCATGGATATCCATGCCCCATTTTCGAGTATTGTCCTGACCGACTTTGTAATCGGTATCAAACCTGTCTTTCATTCAACACACTCCCTTTTCTTATAGGTTTTCCTAAAATTACCCCAAATTACTTAACTAAGAAATTTTGGGGTATACGACCCAATTTAACATACGGATACAATAGAAGAATGAGCCCCGTTTTCTCATCTCTAAATCCTTAACCAGAGGAAACTGCAGATAAGGTTGCCCCATAAAATTGCATCCAAATATGCGTTTCTCTTTTATCTTTTTCTACTTCACAGACAGAACCGGGCAATGGGCTTCAAGAATAATGTACTGGGCAGTAGAACCGAATACAATTTTCCCGACAGTTGACCGCTTTCTTACCCCGATAATAATCTGATCCACCTCTTTTTCTTTGGCATATTTAACCAAATCTTCTCCCGGTGCCATCCCGCGGATCAGTAAATGTGCCTGACTGTCAATCCCCTCTTTTTTAAAGGTTTCCCGACGGACTTCGTTGAGCTTGAACTCCAACTCTTCAATATCCCGTCCGCCAGCCTCCGGGGGACAAGTCCGTACAAGATACACAAATGCATTAAATGCCTTGGCTAACTTCACTGCCTCGGGCAGCAAGGTATCGGCAAATGCACTATCATAGGCAACAAGTAGTTTCATGATACTCCCCTTTCACCCTATTCAAGTTGATCTGCCCGAACTTTATAAGAACGGGCAGGAAAAAGTGTTTATTCAGTTGCCTCGTCTATAATTTCAGCAATATCTTTGACAGGAATCTTTTTATCTGTTTCCATGATGCCGTCATTGAGCATGGTGGCACAGAAAGGACAAGAAGCGGCAACCGTTTCAGCGCCTGTGTCAACTGCTTGTTTTGCCCTGACATTGTTGATCCGCTCGCCAATGGTCTCTTCCATGAACATCCTGGCACCGCCGGCACCACAGCACATACTCTTTTCCATATTCTGGCCCATCTCTACCAGACCGTCTTTATTGGCCGCTTTGAGCAGCTTTCTGGGAGATTCATAGATGTCATTCCACCGGCCAAGGTAACAGGAATCATGGAAGGTCATCTTGCCGAAATCCTTGGAGTTGATCGTAAGCTTGCCATCACTGATCAAGGTGTTGAAGTAATCGGTATAGTGAACCACCTCATAATCTCCACCGAATTCAGGGTATTCGTTTTTCAATGTATTGTAGCAATGGGGACAGCCTGTCAGGATCAGTTCGGGTTTGTACTGGTTTATGGTTTCTATATTCTGCATGATCATCATCTGGCCCAGATACTCATTTCCTGCCCGTCTTGCCATATCACCATTACAGGATTCTTCAGGCCCGAGAATGGCAAAATCAACCCCGGCTTTTTTAAGTACCCGCGCCGTTGCCTGGCTGATTTTTTTCCCCCTGTCATCAAAGGAACCGGCACAGCCCACAAAGTACAGCACTTTGGTATCAGGTTTATCCATCATCAGAGGCACATCAAGGTCTTTGGCCCAATCCGCTCTGGTATCTGCTGCAAAACCCCAGGGGTTTGCCTGATTCTCAAGATTGTTGAACGTGCCCGTCACTTCCTGGGGAAAGGTAGCATGGGTTAAGACCATTGCCCGCCTGCTCTCTATAATTTTGGGGACATGCTCGATGGTTGCAGGACATACCTTTTGACAACCACCACATGTGGTGCAGGACCAAAGAACATCCTCACCTATGGTTTCAAACAAATTGGCGTCAGGGTCATGCTCGGCAATCCTGCCAAGATCATGTATCAGACGCATTGGAGATAGAGGTTTACCGGTATTGTGCGCCGGGCAAATATCCTGGCAACGCATACATGCAGTACAGGCATCTGTATCAAAAATGTCTTTCCAGGTCAGCTCATGCAGGTTAGTCGCACCGAACGATTCGGCTTCCTCATCTTCCAAGTCAAGTATGGAAAGTTTTGACTTTGGGTCATCCGCTTCAAACACATAATTTAAAGCAGTCAAAACCATATGTTTGAGCCGGGTAAACGGGATGAGTACAAAAAAGCCGGCGACAAAGCCTAAATGAATCCACCAGAACACATTGTGTAAGGCGCGCAGTCCTGCTTCGCTGATACCCGAGATGGGCAATGCGAAAACAAGCCCGACAGGCGAATAGTAAGACAGGGAAGTACCAAGTTCTGTGGCAGCCATCCTGGCTCCCTCAACCATAAAACCCGTCACAAGGGTAGCCAGAAGAACGACATGCATGGCCGTATCAGCCTGGGTAATCGGAAGGCCGTCTGATGATAAATAACGACGAACCAGCAGGCCTATAAGCATGACCATACAAACGAGCCCGGCAATATCAAGACACAGTGAAAACACCAAATAGAATTGCCCGGTCAGAAACTTTTTACCAAAAAACAGATCGGTAAAATCCGCTTGTATGAAAACAAGTGCCGTACCCAGGACAAGCGTTAAGAACCCCCAGAAAAATAGGCCATGGGCTAAGCCTGCGCCGGAACCTTTAATCACTTTCTTCTGAAACAAGGCTGCAAAAATCGCTTTGCTTATTCTTTTGGCAAGCTGGTCATCTCTTTTGAGCGGCAGCCCTTTTTCATACATCCGGATTCTTTGTAGAAAGTATTTGATCATTATCCCGGCAGCCAGGATGATCAAAACATACATGGGAATCAGAGTAACAGGACCATGTCCTACATTCCAGTAAAGCTCCCGAGTCAATTCCATTGCTATCTCCACTAATTCATATCAAAGCCTACAGGCTGCCTTTTAAAAGGGTATATCCGGTCCGACTTAAATCAAAGCGTCGAATGGGACCCAAGACAGCCTGGACAACAATTACAGTTTTTCAGTCAATACGGGCACTACATCAAAGATATCACCCACAATACCGTAGTCACACTTGGCAAAAATAGGGGCATCCTTGTCCTCGTTGATGGCCACAATCACCTTGGATGTTTTCATACCGGCAAAATGCTGAACCGCACCGGATACACCGCAGGCAATGTACAGTTTGGGTGATACAGTTTTACCGGTCTGGCCCACCTGCATAGAGTGGGTGGCATATCCGGCATCCACAGCAGCCCTTGATGCGCCTACAGCCGCGCCTAACTTGGCTGCGCACGCCTCAAGCATCTTGTAGTTATCTGAGCTGCCGATGGCCCGGCCGCCCGTGATGATGACAGGCGCCTCAGTCAGATCCAGCTTTCCGCTGTCGCCCTTTTTAACTTCTTTAACAACAACCAGACCCGGGTCTGCTACATCAGCGGTAAACTCGACAATCTCACCGCCTGCAGGAGAGGCAACTGCCTCAATGGCATTGGGACGAATGGTTGCCAGGAAAACATCTGCATTCACTTTTAAGGAAGCAAAGATTTTTCCTGAAAAATGGGATTTTTTAGCGGTTTTAGCTGCCACATCCACTGCCACACAATCGGAAACCAGAGGAGAATCCATAGTGGCTGCAAGGCGCGCAAACAGATCCTTTCCAATGGCAGACGCCGTACCCAGAAGTGCTTCAAGCCCGTATTCTTTAATAGCGGCAGCCAGGCATTCAGCAGCCAGGTCGGGGGAAGCCGTAGTGTCACCGGAAGCTGCCTTCACAGAAACGATAGTTGCAGCACCGTATTCGGCAAGTTTATCCTTAACGTCAGCAGGATTGGCATCCATAACCAGGGCTATGATTTCCTGGCCAGCGGCTGCCGTCATCACCCCCAAAGAGGTCTCCTTGACTGCGTTGTTTTCAGTTTCAATTAATATGCCGGTTTTGGCCATGATCTTTCTCTCCTTATTCTATAAAACCTTTTCGTCCTCTTTGAGGATTTTGACCAGTTCGGTAACCTGCGCATCCACGGAGCCCTCAATCATTTTGGCACCGGAACGTTCAGGTACAGGCTCAAGCTTTTCAATGACAACATTACCTGAATTATCATCAACACCCAGATCGCTTAACGCCACCTCTTTGACTTCTTTTTTCTTGGCTTTCATAATATCCGGAAACTTGGGATATCTGGGTTCGTTTAAACCTTTGGTCGCGCCGATAACGCAGGGCAGGCCCATTTCAATGACCTGTTTGTCACCGCCGCCCACTTCTCTTTCTGCCACAGCGTTACCACCGTCAACAGAAAGCGCACTTACTTCATTGGTAATAGGAAGCCCTAAAAGTTTGGCCAAACGATACTGGGTCTGAAACGTTTCCGTATCCACAGACCCTTTACCGGTAATAACCATATCGCCCATACCGTCCTGCTCGATGGCAGCTTTCAGTGCCTGGGCAGTTAGTGCTGAATCCAGAAACTGGCCTTCGGTTTTCACCAGAATGGCACGCTGGGCACCCATGGCCATGGCACCGCGGATGGTGGCCACCGCGTCGGCCTTGCCAACAGTCACGATAACAACCTCACCACCCTCTTTTTCCACAAGACTTACGGCTTCTTCAACACCGAACTCATCGTAAGGGTTGGCGATAAATTTAATATCACCATCTGCATACCCGGTTTCACCGGCAATCTTG
>JAKSAU010000483.1 GCA_022361535.1 Desulfobacterales bacterium | reverse complement strand
CATCACACCTTCCGCTATCGATGGAAGAAACTGAAATAGCATAGTAAGACCTTTAGTTTCTATATTATCGACTTCGAAAATATAAGTCCCATTCTTTCGTGGTAAGCGTTTTTCTAATCAATATTTGTTAATTATCGGTAGCAACCTCAAGTGACGATATTGCCCTTTGAGCACTTAGGCTTGTTTGTTCTACGAAGACGGCATCAGGCGTATTTTTGTAAAAAATACGGCAGCCGTTTCTTAGAATAAACGGGCCGGTATTTGTATATGGGATGTCCTTATTCATAAGGACCAATCAAAAATTTATTTTGAATAATTTAGACGATTTAAAACAAGACAAGAAAATAAAGGTTCAGGTACTTTTTCGCCGGGTAGACCTGCTGACCCAGTTTCGGATGGCAGCAAACACGACTTCGCGTTTTATCGGTTTGGTTAAAAAATCATTCATACCAACTTGGTTGCACCGCTTTTTGAAATCATCCAGGACATTGGCCGTAAGCGCCAGGATGGGAACCGGGTCATACCCGTTATTTTTTTCCAATTCTCGAATAATTTCTGTGGCCTCAAACCCGTCCATAACCGGCATATTTATATCCATGAGCACCAGATCGTATCTGAAAGGATCTTCCTCATATACACTAACGGCTTCTTGACCGTTTCCGGCAATGTCTACGGTATAGCCGGCCCGACTCATCATCAGCATTGTCATTTTCTGATTTACGGGATTGTCTTCAACCAGAAGGATCACAGCTCCGCGTTTTGTATTTTCTGACAGAGAATGGCTGGTGAGCATGGCCCCTTGATCCAGTATGCCGTCCTTTTGAACAGATTCACCCATCACTGCAGCAGCCATATCAAGCAAGAGGCTTTTTCGGGCAGGTTTTGGAATAAACCCTTTAAAACCACTCTGGTCAAAAATCCTGGCAATTCCGGGAAAAGGAACGGCACAGGCTATCCACGGAAAGTTAAAATCCAATGGAACAGTGCCACTCATCAATGAAGAAATATCGTCGGCACCAGGCTTTACGGATTTTCCAAAATCTATAATACCCAAGTCATATTTTATAGTGCCACTGCTCGATGTTTCGCGGGTAAAACCTGATAGCTCATTTACCGTTTGAATATCAGGCCGGGCCCCTGCCGATTCCAACAGCAAGCCCAGTATATGGGACGCATCAGTTCCCGCAGAAACAATCATGACATGTTTGCCTTCAAGTCCGGCTGGCCTGATATGAGTTTCATGAACTTTTTGACCTGTTTTGAGCAGCGCATTGAAATAAAATGTCGCCCCTTTACCTTTATCAGATTCTACCCACAGGTCTCCACCCATCATCCTGGCAATATCACGGCTGATGGCAAGCCCCAGCCCCGTACCTCCATATCGGCTTGTCACATCTTCCTCAGACTGAATAAACGGCTCAAAAATCAAATCTTGCTTTTCAGGTGCAATCCCGATCCCTGTGTCAGCGACACGAACGGTAATAAGCGTGTGGTTGTTTTCAACGCTTTTGGCATCCAATCCCAAGGAAATACTGCCTGAAGGGGTAAATTTAACGGCATTTCCAAGCAGGTTCAACAGCACTTGACGGAATCGATGGGGGTCTCCTTTAACAGCAGCAGGCACGTCATCAGAAATCTGGCAAAGCAGTTCTACCTTTGATTCATTCACCTGGGTTCTGACCACATCAATGGTGTCAAAGCAAAGGACTTCAGGATCAAAAGCCATCTGTTCAAGGTTCATTTTCCCGGATTCAACTTTTGAAAAATCCAGAATATCATTGACCACCGACAAAAGTGTGTCACAAGAGAACTTTGCGCTCTCCAAAAATGATTTTTGCTCGTCGTCCAGCCGGGTATCCATGAGCATGTCCGTATATCCGACAATTCCGTTCAACGGGGTTCGTATTTCATGGCTCATGGCAGCCAGAAAAAAGGTCTTTGCTCTGGAAGCCTCACTAGCTTCTTCGGCTAAGCGTTCTGCCCGTTCCATTGCCCTGCGCAGTTTGGCATTTGTCCGGTTAAGGTCAATGAGATGGCGTTTTTCCCTTGCGATGCGTTTGATTCTGGCCAGAGTCGAGTTGATGTTAAAGGGCTTTGTCATATAATCAGACGCCCCGGCGTCCATTATTTCCACATAGGAATACTGGGCGGCAAACCCGGTCATGATAATAAAATCAAGATCCGGGCTGTGTGTCTTAACCTTTTTGAGTAAATCGATACCGTCCATACCAGGCATGGAGATATCTGAAATAACAAGGTGAAAATCCTCTATTTGATCGGAGATGATCATCTCCAATGCACTTTCGGCGTCAGCCGCTTCTTCACAGACAAACCCTGCCCGCGCCAGAGCTTTGCTCAACAACGCCCTGAGGCTAAGCTCATCATCTACAACCAGGATTCGATGGATCGGACTGAACCCGTCTTTATCTTCAACAGGCCCGGATGTCGATATGGATCCCGGGCCCATGTCAGCTTTTTTATTCATTCACTCTTTCAACGTATTCACGTGAACGGGTATCAATTTTGACCAACTGGCCTTCATTGACAAAAGGCGGGACCTGGATCTCAAAACCGGTCTCAAGGGTGGCAGGCTTTGTGTCGCCGGTTGCCGTATCTCCTTTTGCCCAGGGTTCGGATTCAGTTACCCTAAGGACTACGAAATTAGGCAAGGTGACGCCGATGGGATTGCCGTTATGGAGCAATACCGTACAAACGGTGTTTTCTTTGAGCAGGTCAACCCCGTCACCTATCTGATCCCGTGTCAGGAAAATCTGCTCATAATTGGTGGAATTCATGAAACACCAGGTGTCTTTATCTGCGTACAGATATTCCATGTCGACCTCTTCCAGGTCGGCTTTTTCAAACTTGTCGCCAGACCGGTAGGTACGCTCAAACTGGGCACCTGATATCATATTCTTGAGTTTGCATTTATATAAAGCCTGACCTTTTCCGGGTTTTTTAAATTCAAACCCTACAATTACATGGGGGTCACCATCGATTTCCAACTTCAGGCCTTTCCTTAAATCACTGGCTAGATACATCCAATCTCCTTATCGTTAACATAATGAAATTTAAAGAGTAATAAAGTTCGTCAAGTAAAGCATAATCCACGGATATTGGCAAGATCCACTTAAAAACAACTTGCTTTTTTAGCGGGTTTGTAGGAAAATTTGCCGATTTAGAATTAAACCTATTTAGGAAATAAATCATGATCATAGTTATCGATTTCGGCTCGCAGTTCAATCAGCTTATTGCCAGGCGTGTCAGAGAGAATAATGTATATTGCCAGGTGGAACCGGCTGACATATCCCTTGATAAAATAAAAGAGTTGAAGCCGATAGGAATAATCCTGTCCGGCGGCCCCTCATCCATTTATGAAGAAAACAGCCCCACCATTGATGCCGGTATTTTCGATCTCGGTATTCCTGTGCTTGGAATTTGCTATGGTATGCACTATATGGTCCATACCCTCGGCGGTACAATCAAACGGGCTGAAAAAAGGGAATATGGATTTGCCCAGCTTAAAATCAGGACTCAAGATGCCCTGTTCAAAGATATGGATGACCAGTTTCAGTGCTGGATGAGCCACGGTGACTCGGCCAAAACCTTACCCGAAGGGTTTGAAATTACGGCATCGACCGATAATACAGAAATAGCAGCCATTGCAGACCATAAACGCAACTTTTACGGGCTTCAGCTTCACCCGGAGGTAGAACACTCCATTAACGGGTCCCTTATGATCCGACATTTTTTGTTTGAAATTTGCAATTGTGACACCAACTGGACAATGAAATCTTTTTCCGACGGTGCCATTGCCCAGATCAAGGAAGCTGTTGGGGACAAAAAAGTTATTATGGGCCTGTCCGGCGGAGTTGATTCATCCGTAGCAGCCACTTTGATTCACAAGGCTGTCGGTAAGAACCTTCACTGTATCTTTGTCGATAACGGGTTGTTGCGCCAGAATGAAAAAGAACAGCTTGAAATCAGTTTGACCAATAACCTGGATATGAATATCAAGTTTGTTGACGCCAGACAAAAGTTTCTAACTGCCCTTGCAGGGGTCACTGACCCAGAGAAAAAGCGCAAAATCATTGGTAAAATATTCATCGATGTGTTTGATGCTGAGGCCAAAAAAGTTGAAGGCGCTGAGTTTTTGGGACAAGGCACACTGTACCCGGATATCATTGAATCCAAGTCCGCATTTGGCGGTCCGACCTCGATTATTAAATCCCACCATAACGTCGGCGGTTTACCCGAAGAAATGAACCTTAAGCTCATTGAACCTTTGCAATTGCTGTTCAAGGATGAGGTAAGAAAACTCGGGCTTGAATTGGGCATTAATGAAGACTTAATCTGGCGTCAGCCTTTTCCGGGACCTGGTCTTGCCATTCGTATCATGGGAGATATTACCGAGGAACGCCTTAACATCCTTCGAAAGGCCGACACAATTTTATTGGAAGAAATCAGGGCTGCAGGCCTTTACCGTAAACTATGGCAGTCTTTTGCCGTACTGTTGCCGGTAAAAAGTGTTGGTGTGATGGGGGATAAGAGAACCTTTGCAAACTGCGTGGCTATCCGCGCGGTAACCTCAAACGATGCCATGACAGCAGACTGGGCTAAACTTCCCCATGACCTTCTTGGCAAAATATCAAACCGGATCATTAATGAAGTGGATAAAATAAACAGGGTTGTTTACGACATTACTTCCAAACCGCCCGGCACCATTGAGTGGGAATAAAAACAGGAACACACGTTCATATGGATGACAACAGCCTTAGCGACTACCGCAGCGACGTATCTCAGCTTGAAGACGAAGATCAGGAAAGCAGTGCTGATATTCAGGCGACCATGTACCACCAGGAAGTCAATACCCTGAAAATTGAAAAGCTTTCTCAACGGGTTACCATCATTTCAGTGATCATCCCCTGTATTATCATTGCTGTCCTGGCGTTCGCCTATATTGATATGAAAGAACGGGTCGTGGACGTCGACCAGACCCAGGGCAGTCAGGTTGCAAAAATTGAAAAGGCATTGGAAGAAAAACTCAATGCTTTGGATGTCCGCATTGCAAAGGCCACTTTTGACCTGGATGAGAAACTCGTCCAGGTCGAACAAAAGAGTCAGGCGCTCGAAAACCAGGCAGCTAAGATGTCCTCGTCAAAAGTGGATCTCAAAGCTATGGAGAAAGCCCTGGCAAAGCTTGATAAACGAATCAAGACCAATGCAGCCCAAGACAAATCTACGCTTGCAGCAATGGAACGAATTAACACCCAGCTTCTTGCAGCAATCAAAGAGAACAATACAGGATTCAAATCAAATGCTGATAAAATAAAAGCTGAAATCCAACTTTTCAAAGAGGAATTTGACGCCCGGCTTCTTGAACTATCTGCCTATGAACAACAAATTGCCAGGCTTTCAAAAGAAATGAGTCTTCTTGACAAACAGCTTAAAACCCTGAAGCAGGATACACAGTTATCTTTTGATAAAAAACTTGATCAACTAAGGCTTTCTTTGGAAAAAAAGATTATCGAATCCAAAGCCAAACCAACTTCGGCCTCTCAGTCTTCAAAGAAAGCAGCAACACCTAAAGCTGCTGAACCGAAACCACCTGCAGCAGCGACCGCAGCCCCCGCACCGAAGATAGTACCCCCGAAGCCTGCTGCAGCGTCACCTTCACCACAGACACCACCGACAACTGACTCAGAGGGTATCTCCGAGCAGACCCTTACACAATAAAGGGCGATGCAGGGGTCAGGGCCTAACGAAGCCGGGCGCATTCAAGCTGAAAACAGGCTTGAGAAAGATTGCCGCGATTTCTCAGCGGCTTACATGGGCGTAAAATACTTAGCCTACCACGTACAAAACCACCCTTTAACCATTACTGACCGTACTATTGATGTTTTGTTTCTGATTTTGGAATTTCAAAAGTTCAACAATCAGAAACAGGTCTTTTTTTTATACAGTGAAGTGGCTGATACTATAGTACAGGCTGCTGAACACCGCGATTTGTCAGTTTCCGGTTCCATTATTCCCAGACTTCAGGGCTTACTTGTCAAATCTTCCGGAAAAATGCTTAGGGCGATTGGACAGTCTTTAGGTAAACTTCCTTTGAAACTGCAACCTACCGACAATTTGCCTTTGTCTCATCAAACGCCTGTTGAAACTAATTTGGATAGTTTAAACGCCTGTTTTAACGCCCCACCAGAAATAAGCTATACGTGGAAAGGGCGTAGCCTGCTGCTGCAAAAAAATAATCAAATCCTTGGGGTAATAAAGTTTGCCACCTCCAAATCCAATACACTTGATCTTGTAAAAGAAATTCAATGGATGGAATGGCTCCAGAAAACGAATTCTTCCACTGATTGGGCATATCAAGTCCCTATTCCAATTTACATATCAGACCGCTCTTTGTTTAAACTCTCATGTGTATTGCCTCCTGGCAAACCAGACAATATCTATCAAGGCATTTGTGTGGCATTTATACCTTGTTCAGGGTATTATCATTACCCCAACCAAGCCACATCCGACCAGGAACAAGTCAAGAAGATGTTTTTCAAAACTGCACATCTATTAGGAGACTTATCCAGGAAAGGAATTTTCCATACGGCTTTGATTCCGCTATTTCATAATAGGGTCCAACAGGGTCGCAGAAACGATAATGGCGCCTATTTATGGGAACATGGGGGACGGCTGGACCAGTGGTTGAATTCCTGCCGCTATCCGAATTTTTCCGCTTCAGGCCTTAGGGATTTTGAACACCTGGTCACCACAGAAACCACCAAAGAATTAAGACATTATATTGGAGAATACCTTCTTAGTTTCATCCTGGTTATGGGCAGTTATTTTAGAAACAAAGCCCCACACCGCCGCGGGTGGAATAATCAATTAGAACCTTGCGATACCCGGGATCTGTTTTGCCCTGACCTTTTTTGTGAACTGCTTACCGGGGTATGCCGCACTTTTTTCCACGGATTGGTCGGCCATACATCATCTGCCCCTCCGGACTTGGCGGTTTCACACCTTGTCAATGCGCTTATCAATGTCATGGGCAAAGATGAACATATGGAAGAAACTTTAAGGGTAAGGGACCAGGAGGATATGGATGATAACCAGTTCAAACATTTCCTGACTGAACGGGGTATAACCCAAATTCCTGTTAAAGGTAAAAACGATATCGTACTTGAAACCGGCCCTCATCTTGGCGGATTTAACCAGTCCATTTCGGTCCCGGCGCTTATAGATTTTTTGTTCAAATATTCCGGACTTTGTGTTTCTTATTGTTTTTTAAAGGAAAATGAGTTGAAGCACTGATTAAATTGGAGTATATTCAATCATGTGGGTATACAAACCAAAGGAATCGACATGTCCAAACAATATCCTGAATGCCCGTTATACAATCACACAACTTGCAAAGAGTTACACAACCCAAAACTTTGTGCAATCATACGTGATGATAAAATCTGTTTAAAAAAACAGCAAAAATCAAAAAAACTGTGTACCAAATCCTGAGGATCACTGCACTAAAAGCCTGTCTCCCGGGTGTATCACCTTTTTATATGAGAACTTATTAAGCCTGAGTAGAGCTGATAAAGACATGTTATGCTGCGCAGCTATCCCCGTCAGGCTTTCTCCGGGCTTTACCACATGGAAACGGATTGTATTATTTTCGTTCCACGATTTATGAAGTGCCTCAAACTTGGGTTTAAACCCTTTTTCCTTACCTTTGGGTACCAAGATGACATTCTTGCCTTTAGCCAGATAGTACCCCCTGATATCAGGGTTGTGGTCCTTAAGGGTTTTAAATGAAATATCCGCAGCCTGTGCAATCATGGTCAACGGAATTTCACTATTCAATGAAAATTTTATTTCAGAATAGGCAAACAAGGGATACAGGTCAGCAGGGGTAAGATTAAAACCATAGCTTTCCGGTGATGTCATAATCAACTTGGCTGCGACAATTTTCAACACATACCGCTGTGTTTCCAATGGAAGATACAGTGAAAAAAAGTCTCTTGTACCTTGGGCCTCAATCTCCCTGTTAAGACCAAATTCCCCCATATTGTAGGCTGCTAACGCCAACAGAAAAGACCCGAACTCTTTATTCAGTTTTTTCAAATACAGGCTGGCGGCACGTGTGGATTTAAATAAACTTCTGCGCTCGTCTATACGGTCGTTTATGCGCAATCCATATTTTTTACCGGTACCTTTAAGGAATTGCCAATAGCCCACAGCTCCTTTTCCTGAGCGGCTATGTGGACGCAGCGCACTTTCCACGATAGGCACATATTTAAGATCAGAAGGTAGGCCTTCCTCTTTTAAAATCCTTTCAATGTGCGGAAAATACCTGTTCGCCCTTTTAAGCCACAATAAAACCTGCGGCCTGTTCCAAACCGACAGCATCATTTCTTTTTCAAGTCGTTCACGAACCTCTGCCTGGTTATATAGAATCTTATCTCCGCAAAGCGTTATTTCACCTTGAAATCGAATTGCTTCAGCAAGTGTCGGAATATGTGTTCTGACAATGGGAGGGCCATTCGTTTCACCGGCCCGCAGCCCGGTGGTGAAAACCAGCAAAAACAATAAATTTATCAGGATCAGGTACTGCCTCATTAAGTTTGTCTCCGGATTTTGTCTACGAATATGATATCCTGCGAATGAGTGGATATCATGACATCATATTTTTTAAAAATCAAGGTTATCAACCCAATCCGTCTAAGCCAAATAGATCTCAATTTTTTGTAAACCGCTAAACTCCGTTTAATTACATCCATTTGCTGATGACAACCATTTTACATCATAACGCTTCAACCTATTTGGGTTACAAACTAAGAGTGTTTTCAAACTTCTGCGAATATGCCATAATACAGTCTGTAAATTAAAAATAGATTAAAAACGGTTGATACTTTGATATCCTTTGTAAAACGGCTGGCATTAGAAGCTGGCCAAATCTGCCTTGACGGACAGTCGAAACTCACTTCCAGTGATCTGACATTTAAATCGCCTAAAGATATTGTAACTGTTACGGACAAAAAGGTAGAACAGTTCCTTGTGCAAGAAATTTTATCCAAATACCCTGATCACAGCATTCTGGGTGAAGAAACCGGCACAACCAAAGGTAAAGGACAGTATAAATGGATTATAGATCCCATTGATGGGACGACCTCGTTTGTACACAACCAACCGTTTTACGGGGTAAGCATTGGCCTTGAAAAAAATGGGGAACTGATATTGGGGGTTGTCAATGCCCCGGTTTTAAATCAGATGTTTTATGCGCAAAAAGGTAAAGGCGCCTTTTTAAATGACACACCTATAAAGGTGTCTGACACACAGGATCTTGACAGGGCTGTCATGTCCACAGGGTTTGCCTGTTTGCGTTCCGGCCTTGAATCCAATAATTTAGCTTTGTTCAACAAGATCGTACCACAGTTAAGGGATGTAAGACGGTATGGTTCTGCTGCTTTAGATCTTTGTTACACGGCATGGGGCAGTCTGGATGGATACTGGGAAATGAACCTTAATGTGTATGACATTGCCGCTGGCGTGGTTATTTTACGTGAGGCAGGTGGGGTTGTGACCGATTTTTCTGGGGGCAATAAATTTCCTGAAAATGGAATTGCAGGGGCAAATTCTTTTCTTCATCCCCAGTTGGTCACCTGCCTGAAAGGATAATACCGATTAACCGGATACAGTTATGTATATAATTTTCAGTATAATTTTTCTTTTAAGTATTGCAGGCGGTGCAGCCTGGGGGTATATAAACAATCTGACGGTTGCAGGATATATTATGAGTCTTGCAGTGGCCGGATTTATAGGATCCAGCCTGATTGCCCTGATCTTTTCGTATCTTTATTTTTACCAGAAAGAGACCGATAAAGAAAAAATCCAGCGGTTACAGCAGGAAATAAGTGAAATAAGAGGAATTAAAAAAATAGAACGATGAACATCCAGTGGTTTCCCGGGCATATGCTGGAAACTAAAAACCAGCTTAAGAATTCCATTTCAAAAGTGGACGCCATTCTAGAAATTCTGGATGCAAGACTGCCTGTTTCCAGTGCAAATCCCTTTTTAGACAGGTTCAGCAAGGACAAGGTCAGGCTTAAAGTTTTAAATAAAACCGACCTTGCAGATCCTAAAATCACCCAGGAATGGCTCGAGCATTTCAGTAATAGACTGAATATACCTGCCACTGCCATTAGCGGGAACCTTCCTGACCAGGCTGCAAAGGCACTTGATACTTGCGTAGCCCGGGTCAAAAGAAATAAGGCCAGAAAAGCCAAGGTTATGGTTGTTGGGATACCCAATACAGGAAAATCTACTATTTTAAATAGCCTGGCCGGAAAAAAGATTGCTAAAACCGGTAATGTTCCGGCTGTTACCCGTCATCAACAGAGGACCAGCCTGAAAAACAACATAGATATATATGATACCCCCGGTATTCTTTGGCCGGTGATTGAGCCTAAAGAGCGCGCCCTTGCTCTTGCCGCTTCAGGCGCAATATCTGACACAGCCATTGACTATCATGAAATTGCCCACTTTGCAGCCGCATTTCTTATAGAACGCTATCCGTCAAACCTCCTTGACCGGTATCCTTTTTTAGATTCCTTTCCCAAGGACGGTCAAATCCTTATTGATGAAGTGGGTCAGGCAAGGGGATGCCTTAAAAAGGGGGGACTAATTAATTATCAAAAAGCGTCTGAAATTATTATCCGGGATTTGCGGACCGGAAAATTCGGACAGATCAGCTTTGAAACACCAAAGGATATAGAATCAGCCAATGATACAGAAACTTAAATTCTTCCAGCTGCATATGTCAGCGCTTCTGATCGCTTTTTTCCTTTTTACGTCCCAGCCCTGCCAGGCTGAGATAACACCCATAGCGCCGTTAAAATCCCAGTCTAAAGAATGTGTAAAAATCGTCAAAGCCCTTGAAAGGTCTCATTATTCCGGGAAGAAAATGGACAAGGAAATGTCAACGATAGTGTTTGACAGGTATATTAAAAATCTTGATCCGGGGCGCCACCTTCTTACCCAGACTGATTTGGATGAGCTCGAACCATTCAAACACCTTATGTATCTATATGTTAAGCGGGGAAATCTTGGACCTGCATATGAAATTTTTAATCTTTACCAGGCTCGCAGTACCCAGCGTCTTGAGTATATCTTAAGGCTGATAGATGATTGGGAATCCCAGATGGATTTTACCGGAGACGATGTCATTGTCATTGATTATGAACACAGACCGTTTGAACCTGATACCTCACACCTTGAACTATTGTGGAAAAAGGAACTGAAAAACCATATCATCACCCTCAAACTGGACGATAAACCAGCCGAGGAAATCACAAAATCCCTTAAAAAAATATATTCCAGCCGGCTTTCAAGATTATCCCAAACCAGGACTCGAGACGTTTTTCAAGTATTCATGAATGCGGTTACCGCTTCATTTGATCCGCACACTCAATATTTTCCACCAAGAGTGTCTGAGGACTTTGATATTCACATGAGTTTATCGTTGGAAGGTATTGGTGCTGTATTACAAAATGAATACGAATATACAAAAGTTGTGCGTTTGATTCCCAAAGGGCCTGCTGATAAATCCCAAAAACTGTCTCCTGGCGATAAGATTATAGGTGTCGGACAAGGCAAGGATGGGGAGATCAAAGACACTATAGGCCAGCGCATTGACGATGTTGTCAAACTAATAAGAGGGCCTAAGGACACCTTTGTCAGGCTGAAAATCATACCGGCCCAAAAAGCCAATGATACGACAACCATCAGTATTAAAAGAGACAAGGTCAAATTAGAAGAGCAATCTGCACAAAAAAAAGTAATTGATGTCACGTCAAACGGCCAGACATATAAACTTGGAATTATAGAAGTTCCTAATTTTTACATTGATTTTGAAGCCTACCACAGAGGCGATGACGTCTACAAAAGCACATCAGGAGATGTGGAAAGACTATTAAAAGAACTGGCTAAGGAAGATATTGACGGCCTGATCGTGGACTTAAGGGACAATGGAGGCGGATCACTCAAAGAAGCCAATGATTTAACCGGACTGTTTTTAAAATCCGGCCCTACAGTCCAGATTAAGACCAAATACAGGGTATCAAGACTATATGATGAAGATCCAAGGATCGTATATACAGGTCCTTTGGTTGTACTGATGAACCGGATGAGTGCTTCAGCCTCTGAAATTTTTGCCGGTGCAATTAAGGACTACAACCGTGGGCTTATCGTGGGCACGCGCAGTTTTGGCAAGGGCACTGTCCAGGAACTCAAGCCTTTAGGTGACGGCCGTCTTAAAGTGACCTCTGCTAAATTTTACCGAGTTTCAGGAAAAAGCACCCAACATAAAGGCATTGAGCCTGATGTGTGGTTTCCACAAATTTATAAACTGGAAGATACCGGAGAAAGTGCTTTGGACGGAGCCCTGCTCTGGGACCGGATCAGCTCAACCCGTTATTCAGCCTATCGTTCCATGGATCCTTTGCTGCCGATGCTGACTGATAAATATAACCAAAGATCCGGAAAAGCCCATGGCATGGTTTATTTAAAACAGCGCATTGAGCTGGCTGAGAAGTTAAATGACCTCAATGCCTTGTCACTGAATCTTGACGACAGGAAAAACATGACCAAAACCCAAACCCAAAAAGAGCTTGACCTTGAAAATCAATACCGGGAGCAAAAAGGTGAAGCCACACTGACATCATTAGATGATTTGGATCCTGAAAGAGAAGAAGCAAAGGAAATTCTAATGGATCAGGCCAAGTACCTGACCGCAGATTTTATTAATTTAAGTCATAAATTCGGTTATACATGGTAGGATCCATATCAGGATCACACCTTAAATTTAAAATAAATTAAGGAGAGACTAAATGGCAAGTGCCAGCGCAAGACATATCCTTGTAGAAGATGAAGCATTCTGTAAAGAACTTATCGAAAAAATTAACGGTGGGGAAGATTTTGCAGAACTGGCCAAACAACACTCAAAATGTCCATCTGGTTCACGTGGTGGAGAATTGGGCTCTTTTGGTCCGGGCCAGATGGTACCTGAGTTTGATAAAGTTGTATTCAATGAAAGTGTCGGGGTCCCCCACGGTCCTGTTAAAACGGATTTTGGCTATCATATTGTTGAAATCACAGAACGTACAGATTAGTTCAATTCTTCCCCGGAAAGATAAGCCTTTCCGGGGAAAAGTTTTCTTATTCCTGCCATGAAGATCGGGAAAAAAAGTTTAAAAAGAATCGCCCTTTATTTAGGGGGATCTTTGATTGCACTGGCACTTATAGTGCCATACCTGATCGAACCTGCACTCAACTCTCCTCAAGTAAAGTCGCGCCTGATAAAGGAAATTCAAGCCTATACAGACGTTAAACTTGAGCCTGAGGATATTGAATTCTTCCTGGCGCCGGTACCGGGCGTTCGTTTTTTTAATGTCGACCTTAAATTCAGCGAGCAATTTCATTTAGAAATCGACAGTACGGAAGTTGAGTTGGATATTATTAAATTACTTGACCGTAAAATTGCGATCAGCCAAATCAACTTCCAAGCGCCCCATCTTGAGTATACTCCTTCCACTGAATTTTCTAAAAAAGAGTTGCAAGAAGAACAATCATTTGATTTCAAACTGCCGTCCCGGAATGTTGACCGGCTGTTTGCTCTATTTCCGGATAGTCAGGATGATCTTGAAATAAACGTCACCCAGGCCAAAACTAATTATTTTTCAAACATGGATGGCAGGTTTAGAGTATTCAAAGACAACCGGTCTATGGATTTCAACGCTGCCATACAAGGAATCGAAATATGCCAAGGACAGTTCCCGGAACTTGATCGTCTTATCGAAAACCGGGTAAAATGTATCAAAATCGATTCCCTTTTGCTTGATGTTAGCCTTGACCGTACAAATACGCTTTCAGGCAGAATTGTTTTAGACGCATTTCAAGGTGACATGACTCAACTGCCTAAAGCACCATTGTCAGCAAAACAGCTTGATGTTGGGTTCTCTTTATCCAAAGATCGCATCTACGGTGAGCTTAGACCAGCATCTTTCACATATCCCAAAGCCAATATCGGTGTTGAATTTTCCCATGTACCAGGTGATCAGAAGGCCGAAATCATTTTTTCCGGTGAAAATGTGGATATCGGGCAAGCCAGGCAGGTATGTCTGCCGCTGCTCAAGGGTGTCGACGTTTCCGACACTCTATTTGACATTCTCAGGTCCGGAACCGCTCAGGTCATTACAGTCGGCTTCAAAGGTAAAAGTTTGGAGGATCTGTTCGACGGAGAAAACCTCTATTTGGACGGCAATGCTGTTTCTGCCAGTGTTAAAATTCCTGAAGTGCCCATCATTGCAGAAGATGTATTTGGCAAAGCAACAATGGAGAAAGGGATTCTTCATATTGAACCCCAAAAAGGGCGTGTCGGAAAAACAAAGATTACCGGAGGGGTACTTGATTTAGACCTGATACATTACGATGATGTTCCTTTTTCCGGAAAATTCCCACTTAAGTCAGATCTCCAGGAACTTCCCCAGACCCTTATCTCCCTATTACCTGGAACCCAACTGGCCGAAGAACTTGAGCAAATTCAAAAGATTTCCGGTAGAGCAGATGCCCTGCTTGAACTTAATCTGCAGACCGGGCAATCCGACTTGGATGTTAAAGTCAACGCCTTTGACATCCAGGCAACAGCTGAATACCAAAGACTACCGCTGCCCATTAAGATCGATGACGGAGAATTTCTTCTCGATGGCAACACTATCATTTTAAGCAATTTAAGCGGTCTGATTGGGACAAGTCCGGTCTCAGATCTTTACGCAAACATCGACATTACAGACGAACCTAATTTGGAACTTGGGACATTTTCTGCCTGTGTTGAACTTGATGAGATATCTCCCGTACTACGTTCACTACCCAAAATTATGGAAAGTATAGATCCCGCAGATAATTTTTCAGGTACTTTGAACTTTGAGCAGATTCAGATACAAGGACCTATGTTTAATCTGGAAAAGTGGAACCTGCATTTTCTTGGATCTACAAATGATGTAAGTATCTTTTTCAGTTCAGATAAGCCGGGCATAACAGATTTAGCCTGTAAGTTTTACGGCTCTGATTCAATGCTTGGGATAAACGATCTATCGGCCTCTGTTAAAAATATAGACTGGCTTGGAAAAGAGATTAATTCAGATTATACGTCCAGTATCATTATGCCTTTAGATATATTGGAAGGCACCATTAGAAAACAGACGGGTAAAGATCTTTTCAAAGGCAAACTTGTTGCACCGTCCGGCCCTCTTCTTTCATTTGAGTTGACCGGGGATTCCATAGACAGTATGACTCCCACTCTAATTACGATTAAAGACCCTGCAATCAGCGATGTTAAAATAATCCCCAATCCGGAACCTGATAAGCCGCGTATCAGTTTTGAAGGCCGGTTAAATACGTTGACCCTTGAAAAAATGCTAAAACAAGGCTCCCCCTTGTACAAAAAGCTTGTGGCACTGACAGCCGGTACTCCTGTTACTGTGTTTACAGACAATGATTCACGTATTCATTTAGACACAGAACAATTAAACCTTGATGCGATTCTTTCAAAGGAGGAAAAAAAGGATAGAAAGAAAAAAAGCAGCGTTGGCAACCGTCCTTTTTTCAAACAAAAAGAGCTTCTTTTAACAGCAGAAGAACTGACATATAGAGAACAGGTTTTCAAAGGAGTCAAGGCAAAGATTGCCTTTAACAAAGAAAGAACGCGTATTGATGTCAAAAACGCAAATCTGTGCGGCCTTGATACTCCAGGCTATGTGAATATTTTGCACCACAATTCAAAGCCTGTGGTCTCGACAAAATTTAATATTACATCGACCGCTGATAAAGACATTTCAGCAGCATTTGGATGCCTTTTCCGAACCCATGGGATCATCGAAGGCAGTTATTCATTTAAAGGGGAACTATCAGGCTCAGATACGCCGGACCTAATTGAATCCAAGTTAAGCGGTAACATCAGTTTCCAGGCAGAATCAGGAAGAATATACAAAGCAACGCTTTTATCCAGGGTTCTTTCCGTATTGAACATACTTGGAGACACAGACCTTAGGCAAGATGGTTTCGGCTACAAAACAATGACTGTAAAAGCTGATGTGAAAGACAGTGTTATTCACCTTGAAAAAGCATATATAGATGCCGACAATATGGCTATTATAGCCAGTGGCTGGGTTGACCCTTTAAACGACAAATTAGACGTAACATTCCTTGTTGCCCCCTTCAAAACCATAGATACGATCATCCAGCATATTCCAATTGTAAATACCATACTCAGCGGACGCCTGGTTTCTTTTCCGGCT
Source organism: Desulfobacterales bacterium (assembly GCA_022361535.1). The sequence continues at coordinate 8,927 of JAKSAU010000483.1, read as the reverse complement.
AAGGCTTCAGGAAAGATCTCTGATCCAACAGTTATTCCATTGCATCCATCTGCTGTTGGAACTGGTCTGATCAACCTTTTCGGAGACCTGATCAAAGCACCCGTCCGATTGTTCGAAGGAGAAAGCACCAATGACTAAGGATGATGAATTTTCCTGTGATATCACCCTGCCCTATTCAGCCATAAATGCTAATGGCAGGGTTAAAGCGGACTGGCTGCTTAATGCATTCCAAGATGCTGCATTCAACCAGTGTTACAAGTTGGATATTTCAGGGTTTCAAATGGCTGAAAAACAACTCAAATGGGTTATGGCCCAATATCGAATCCGGATCCACAAACAAATTGATTGGTTGGTTCCCCTTACGCTTAAAACCTGGCGTGCCCCACTGAAAAACCTATATGAAATCCGGCGTTATGCATTGGTTCCTCAAACGGCCTCCAATAATACAACACCCAGCAAACCATTGGTTACTGCTACAAGTGTCTGGATTTTGATAAAAGCTTCAAATGGACGTCCTGTTCGATTATCACCCAACATGCCGCCTCATCTAATGACCGAAGAAGCAGAACCTTGTGAATTAATCAAACCGTCTAAAGACTTTGGGGGCGCCCATCACGAAATGAAGTTCCCGGTCAAGTTTCTTGATTTGGATCTTAACCAACATGTTAATAACAGAGTTTACCTTACCTGGGCAGTCGAGTCTCTACCCGAGCCGTACTGCTTCGATTATGCGCCTTACCAATGTGATGTCGTTTACTTAAAAGAAGGTTTTTTCAACGACAGAATTCTAAGCAGAATCAGACTTGAATTTGAAAAGAGCAAATTAACAAGTGACCATGCAATTGTAAACGAATCGACAGGGGAGGAACTGGCACGACTGACTATCCGATGGGAAAAAATTGCTCCGGAAGGACCATTTGGCAACCATGACAGCTAACAAGCTATTTAATCTTGCATTTCGATATTTATCCAGAAGTGCGAAAACTGAAATGCAGATGAGAAACTACCTTAAAACAAAGCATGTGGATACAAATGAGATAGAAACAGTAGTCTCAAGGCTTATTGAGCTTGGGTATATTGATGACAAGGCTTTTGCCGGACAGTTTATCGAGAACCGGATTCGATTCAAACCAAAATCTGTATTCGCACTCGGCTATGAGCTACGTCAAAAAGGAGTAGATGCACACATTGCAGATGAATTGCTCAGTTCTTATGATGACCTTGATCTTGCCCTTAAAGCCTTGGAAACAAAGCAAGACCAATGGCGTCATCTTGACGAGAACAATTGCCAAAAAAAGGTTATGAATTATTTAAGGTACAGGGGGTTTGGATATGGGGTATGCCAATTGGCTTGGGAAACGTTCCTAACAGAGTTCTAAGAAAAAAATATCCGTTTATTGGGCAAATAAATTCATAATTTATTACCTTTTTTTCATTTTTTTTCTTTTTATGGAAGATTTTTCATGCTCATATACTCATTTCATAATTTCAACCACTTTATATCGTTTACGATATTGAACACCATGATCTATGGAATTCCTTTTGAAATAATGGCATGATTACTGCATAATTCTTGATAACTATTAAACCTGGACGCTAATTGAGGATAATGAAATGGTCGGTAGGAAGAGAACAATTGAAAGACGCAGAAACAAGCGTTACAAAGCTGTTGAGGGTGCATATGCAGCAATAAGTCCAAACTCCCATAAACTTGGCCAAATTATTGACATCAGCATGGGTGGACTATGTTTCAAATACATAGACACCTCAAACGAAACAGACATGGAAGAACAAACCAGCGAGGACGCCATTTTTCTGAGCAGCATGGGTTATTATGTTGGAGACCTTCCGTTTAAAACCGTTGCGGATTATGAAGTGACAAACGCCCCCTCATTCAGTTCTATGAAAGTTAGAAAACGACATGTGCAGTTCACTGACCTGACTTTCAAACAATTATTCGACTTGGATTACTATTTGAGAAACAACGTATCAGAACAGGTGGAAAGACTGCCCGATCAATATAAATCGTAATCCGCTATTAATCCTGATCATACTGAACAGCGTTTCTGCACGACTTGGTGCAGAAACGCTGTTTTTATTTTCATTAAATCAGAGCGGCATCTTTGTACAGAACGCTTTGGTTTTCTTATTCAGAAATACCTGCTTCTGGCAGTACGACAATACGAGCACTGTCCCTGGAAGAAAGGTACTTTCTTGCCAATTTGGTCAATTCATCCGGGCTTATGTTTGAATATCCCTGAATCAAGTGATTGGCCCAATCAAGACGCTCCGGGTATCTGAAAGAGTTCGCCATCACCGAATTTAGCCAATATGAATTATTCTGACGCAGTACATCAAGATGGTTCATTAACGGTGCTTTTACAAGATCAAGCTCTTCTTTTGTAACTCCGTTTTCAACCAAGTCCGCTACCAGCATTTCAATTTGCTCATAAACTGGTTGGATGGTATCAGGGGCCACATTCACAACGGCATTCATCACCCCATACCCTTCAAAAATCATCGAAGGATTGTTATAGACATAGGGAGAATATGACGCACCTAATTTTTCCCTGACCGATTTTCTTAACCGCTCAGAAAACACTCTGGACAACATGGACAGACGACGTGTCTGCATGATATCCCAGTAATCATCAGTAAGAAATGAAACCCGGACCACAGCCTTATCTAATTTAGTTTCCAGGCGAATTGTCAAATTTTCACCTCTTGGAAATTGTGGGGTATCCTTGACAAGCGCTAACGATTCTATCGGTGCTCTTTCATTCATGGCCCCCAGATAATTCTTAGCTATGTTCTCGATTTTGCCAACATCGAAATCCCCAACTATGGAGACTTCAAGAGGTGTAATTTCAAATTCCGGCCTAAGCCATGTTTCAATATCTTCAATGGTGATTTGCTCAATATCTTGTGGCGGTCTGAGGCCAAACCTTATATCTCCTCCTGCAAGGAAACGACTGCCTGACAAGCGCATAACACCGTCGGGGGTTCGGCGCAATGCGTCATAATTCTGGCGGTATCGTATCTTAGCAAGATCAAGGCTTTTAACTCTGAATCCAGGATCATTAAAATATGCGTACAGTAATTGAAAAACAAGTTCGACATCACCTGGCGCAACTTGTCCGGACAAACTGCAATAGGTATCCTCAATGTCAAAACCAATGCTTACTTCCTTACCAGCCAGGGCCAGATCCAATTCATCCGAGTCCATAGCGCCAAATCCGCTTAACCCTGTTGCAGAGGCGGCAAGACCGGATAGCCCAAATAATTTTTCAGGAACACCAGCTTGTCCCTTTCCAAACACTGCTTTAAAAGAGATCTCACCCTTTTTAAAGTTTGTAGGTTTCAAATTGATACGAATATTATTATCCAAATCAACTTGCCTGATTCCTAAATTTTTCGCATTTTCTACGATGTTTACGACATTTGCACGAATTTCAGGCAATGTCAGATATGGAAAGGATTTTTTTTCAACCAGTGTATACGGAAGGATCTTTGTAGACAGGCTTTTGGTAAATGCCTTTTCTATCTTAACTTCAGGGTTATCCGGAATATCAAGATTTCCAGTGACCATTATCAGCCTGTGGTCGTTTGGCCAGAATGCTGAGAAAGAATCATTTACAGCCTCAAGGCTCAGTTCTTTAATATGGGGAGCAAGAAGATCCCTTTCCTGTTCAGGGGATAAAAATATCCCTTTACGGTTAAGAGTATTTAAAAGATCCCTGGCAATGGCACTGCTTTTTCGGGTAGCAGCTTTTTCAACTTCAGCATCTAATGAGGAAAGCACATCTGCCTTTACCCTTTCCAATTCCTGTGGGAAAAAACCAAACTCTAATGCTTGGCGCAAACTGTATGAGAGTTGATTAAGAGTGGATTGCCAGTTTTCAGGATCGCATTCTGCCTGCACTGCAGCAATCTTCAAATGTTTCATATAATTCCCCGAATATACAGCAGCCGAAGTAAACCCACCGGTTTGGTCTTTTACCATTTTGGACAGCCTGTTTTGAAACATCATATCAGCGATATATTGAGTTGCCTTTTGTTTAAACTGTTCTTGAGTCTCAGATTTAAACGGTTCATAGGTTAGGTGCTCAATGGTAATTCGTGTTGTAGCAGCCTCTTCTTCAGAATGAAAAAACACCTTTGTACCGGTATGGGCTTCCCATGAAATATCCGGATCAGCCAGGACTAAATCGGTTCTACTTTTAAGAGATGAAAATGTATTGTGAATCAACTTCTCTGTGCGCTTTGCATCCATGTCCCCGACAATAACAAGCGCCATATTATCCGGTCGATACCAGCGGTCATAAAAGCCCTTAAGAACCCCTTTATCTGCCGCCATTATGGTTTCGGTTGTACCTATGGGTAGCCTTGATGCTAAAAGAGAACCCGGTATCTCAAAAGCCAACTCTTTTTTGAACGTCCTGTAGGAGACCGAATCCCTTTCACGCTTTTCTGCCAGAATTACCCCTCGCTCTCGGTCAATTTCACTTTCTAACAACAATGCACCCTGGGCGTAGTCTTTGATAACTACAAAAGCGTCATTGAGATGCTTTTCATCTCCTTTGGGCAGATTCAGGTCATAAATTGTATTATAAAATGATGTTCTTGCATTGGCGTCCGCCCCGAAATCCATTCCAATGGACTGAAAATAAGTGATCAATTCTCCGGGTTTAAAATGTTCTGACCCATTGAACAACATGTGCTCAAGGTAATGTGCAATTCCCTGCTCTTGTTCTGTTTCGTGAGCAGAGCCGGCAAACACATTCAAGTGAATATTTACCCGTTCTTTTGGGGTTTTATTTTCTATCAGATAGTATTGGAATCCATTTGGCAACACACCTGATACCAAGGCAGGATCTTGTAGAAGGGGCGCTTGTGAAGAGACCTTTGGTTCTTTCTTAAGACAGGAAAAACCAAGCCCTGTGATAATCAGCAAACACAGAAATATCTGTACTGGTTTTTTCATATTACCAGTCCTTAAGTTCTTTTAGTTAGTTTAAAATTCTGTTTAGGCTATACATTACTGCTGCAAGAAAGTACTAATCCAAACAATGCCAGCGGCATGATTTCTTAGCCGGGTATGTTTAGGATTAGTATCTTCCTGCGCCTTAGATTTAAACTAACACCTCATTTTAGGAGGGCAACCCTCTGATATGAAAATGAAGCTAATTGATAATTTCTGAGTTGATCTTTATGTCTGCCTTTTCTTTCAAAGACTGCATCCAGGCAGCATAATACTCCTGCTGTTTTCTGGAGGTAATTTCCTGTTTTACCTGTTCCTGGTTCTCTTCGGCAACCGCTGCTTCAGGCACCTGTTTTTCCTTGAACCCGATCAGGTAAAAAAGTGTACCGGCTTCCAAAACATCTGTATAAACAGGTGTTTCTTTAGTTAAGGAAAACGCTTTAGCGCTGATGTCCCTTGAACCGGGAATGCCTGGAACAGCTTGATTTCTGGTAAATAAGGTACTGGAAGCTACTTCAAGATTATTTGCTTTTGCAATATCCTGGATAGAGGATTTAGCATCAGCTTTTTCTATCATTGCCTTGGCAGCCTTTTGAGCCGCATCTTTCTGTAGTTTGGCTGTCAGTGTTTCAACAATCTGCGCCTGAACGTCTTCGAAAGGCAGCAAAACAGGCTCGATTTTTTCTACAATTTTAATCAGGTAATATTTATCCCCGATCTGCTTAACTTCGCTGATTTCATCATTGATTAGCTCAAAAGCAGCCGAAGCAAACTGTGCAGGATTATCAAGGTCAGAAAGTCCATCACCTAACTCAGTAAACACGGGGGTTTCGATTACTTTTTTCTTGGCAATCAAAGCAACCTGCTCAAAATCATCACCATCAATGACTGAATCAAAAGCCTCACCAGCTTTATAGTAAGCTAAATTCTGAAGTTCTTGAGCTGCCAAGTCGTCCTGAATTTCTACTTTGGCATCCTCAAAAGACTTTACAGTTTCAGGTGTTTTATCCGTTACTTTGATCACATGCCAGCCAAACTGCGTTTTAACAGGTTTTGAAACTTCACCTGCTTTCATGGCAAAGGCTGCATCGCCAAAAGGTTTGACCATACTGCTTTTCTCAAAGCGGCCTAAATAACCGCCATTAGGACCTGTAGGGCCTTGGGAATAAGTTTTGGCAAGTTGGGCAAAATCTTCTCCCTTTGCTGCTTTTTCATAAACCGCGTCTGCCTCTTCCTTTGCTTTAGCAGTAGTCTGTTCGTCAGCATCTGCATCTACTCTGATAAGTATATGACTGGCTTCAACCTGCTCGGCAGTGGTAAAACGGGCTGTATTCTGTTCATAGTACTCCAGGGCCTGTTCATCTGTCACAGCAGCCTCATCCTTGTGGTCCTCGGGAGAAAAAACAATGTAAAGCGCTTTTCTTTTAGGTTCGGATTTGTACAGGTCCGGATTATCCTTGTACTTGGAATTTACTTCTTCTTCAGTGGGTTTAACATTTGTAAAAGTACCAGGGTCAACCTTGATATAGTCGATGGCCATTTTGGTGTTATTAAACGTATACCAAGTTTTTGCTTCTTCATCGGTCACGGTAATTCCGTTAAGAACCATCTCCTGAAGTTTGGCGTTTTTAATTGCGCGGCGCTGGAGTGCTTCAAAGGTTTCAGGATTTAACCCGTTTTGTCCGAGTACCCGTTTGTATAAGTCCATGTCAAAAGCGCCGTTTCTTTGAAATGCTTTGATGGATAAAAGCGCATCCTGAAGTTCGGAATCTGACACGAGAATTTTGAGCTTATCTGCTTCCATGTCCATAATTTTCTGGTCAATAAGGCTGTTGATAGCTTGCTGTTTGATGTTCAAAGCCTTTACCAGGTCATCGTTCAATGCATTACCGAACTGCTGCTGCATACGCTTAATCAGATTTTTATATGCATCCTGATACTCGCCAAAAGTTATGGGCTGATCATTCACCACGGCAACTTCATTGTTTTTTGTGGCATTCATACTTCCCACACCCAAAAAAACAAATACAATCACAATGATGCCAAGAAAAATCTTGATTATCCAGTTTCCGGTATTTTCACGCAGGTAACGCAGCATCCCTTTCTCCTTAACTCTATTACGACATATTCTATATTAAAAAAAACGTTCCATACTATCGTTTCATAACTCCTTGTGTCAACATATTATTCTTCTGATTATTTCTTTTTAGCCCTAAAAAAATATTTTTTTTGTTGACACAGACCAGCGGTTTCGATTATACCTCTACCCACTCTTTCGTGGGGCTGTAGCTCAGCTGGGAGAGCGTACGGCTGGCAGCCGTAAGGTCAGGGGTTCGATCCCCCTCAGCTCCACCATTAAGATAATAAAGCTGCTGTTTTTACAGCGGCTTTTTTTATTTTTAAAGGAGGTGAAAATGAGAATAGGTAACTCCCCCTTCTTATTTAGTTAAGAATTCCCACTCATTTTGTTTCAGGATAAAAATCCCTAAAGATCTATAATGTACTGTTTGCAAAAAAGAGGTGAGGTACAGTCTTGGAACCGGTATTTCATCTGATGCCAAACCCAAGACAAGGTTTGTGGCTGGATAAGTCCAGTTTTTATTCAGAAATATATGAAATCTTGTATTTGGTCTCAGTTTTTAATCCATATCCACCCAAGTATTTGGAAGCTCTGTTTTAAAAAAGAATAATAGCATCCAAGACGGGAATAGCGACTCGTTTCATTAAATTTTGAATACAGGTAGCTACAACTAAGATGTACTTCAATTTTCGTTTAATTGATTGATTTTGTAGTTAACGTAAAGGTATTGGAAGAAAAAAGTCCAGAATCCATGAAACCAAGCCTTTTCTCCTTTTACTGTTGAAAGTAAATGGTTCATTCTATTTCTGGCTTTAAAAGACCAAACAATAACCAAAATGGACCATACAAACTCTAACACATCACCCACTACATTGATTATATGTGTTTCTTCAAAAAAGAAAGACGGGACAATAAAAAGAACCGATCCATAGGCTAATAAAAGGATAGTGGATACAAGCCCTTTTGCGATGTGATTACCATCATTAATATATTTGTTTATTATTACTGTTTGTCTTTCAATATAATGAGCGCTATATATCCCTAAAGTTACAATAGTTAGCAATAGTAGTTTTCCAGTGCTTTGCTTTCTAAGCTCACGAACAAGAATTGTTCCTGATAGTCTGCCATCATCCTGAACCAAGTTAGCCTTCGGCGGTGCATAAATACTGTCTACATTCATAAGAACCTCACAATAGAATAGGAAAGATTAGTCTCTGAAGAAAGTTTCCTAACAACAAACGTCGAAAATTTCAATCAGGGAAACCCTTAAAAAAGCATGTTTATTTATTGAAGGTTTTTGACAAAAACCTATTGCCCAAAACCATTAGTACCAAGCCGGCATGTATCGCCAAGGCACCTTTGGAGGCTGCCTGAAACGCCCCACTATGGTTACCAATTGATAATGTCCAGATCATGTTCTGGTTAGACTAACCCGATATAAGGGATCTCAAATCGCGGTTGAGCCAATCAGATCCATGAAGGACATCAAAGCTTTTAAAAAAATTCTGGCAGATAAACCACGAGATTTGTGTCTGTATACGTTGGGGATCAATACAAATCTTAGGGCATCTGATTTGCTGCGGATTAAGGTTAGCCAGGTATCCCATCTAAAACGTGGTGATGAATTTACCCTGAAGGAAAAGAAGACAGGCAAGACCAGGAACATTACTCTGAATAAAATAGTATATCAGGTAATTAGGGGGCTTCTTCTGTCTGAAAATTATGTGTCTGATGATTTTCTCTTAAAATCACAAAGAGGGAATGTTCTAACTGTTCCCAGTTTATCCAGATTGGTAAAATTTTGGTGTAAAACGATTCACCTGAAAGGCAATTATGCCAGTCATACCCTCCGTAAAACATGGGGAT
>JAKSAU010000702.1 GCA_022361535.1 Desulfobacterales bacterium | reverse complement strand
GCTCAGCTGGATTCTTTTCAGCAAAAAGAGCTGACGATTGACTTTAATGTGACAGACATTCCAAAAGAGGTGTTTGTTACTGCAGGCAATGCCTGGCTAAGCTGCCGCCAAGGAAAAGCCGATCCTAATGAGTATGGTATTATGGATTGGTTTGGATTGTGGTTCATTAAAGGAAATCTTGTCAGGGATTTGCTGTCGCTCTCAAAATTAGAGCTCTTGCCATGGGATATCAATGATGTGACAGGGCCTTATAAAAATCATCCCGTCGAGGAAAGTCAGTACCCACTTATGGATGCTGCCGCCCAAATAACAATGGATAAGGATACGCATCACTCAATACTCGAAGAGTTTGTTCATTCGAATTCTATTTCAAAAATGCCTGTAGGCTGGAGCCCTTAAAAACAAATACAACTTGATTTGTTAAGCTTGCTTGAATCTGTATTTGCTCTCTTTCTTGTCTATTCACTCTTGGTCAGCATGAATATGTGATCTGTAACTTTTAGAGGGGTTGTCTCAAAATGACACATGTCTAAGGATGAGATTGTGTGAGTGCTTTAAGGCTACTGAATGGGGTTCAGTGTTTGTCACTTTCTGAGTGTTTCATTTTGATACATTTTGGTTTGAATAGGTTACATATCATCTTCGGCTTTAACTTTATGAAACAAATCCGTTTTTTGTTGTCGCTTTTGTCCTGAACGGCCTGAATTTACAGAAAAATGAGCCTTATTTTTGTCTATGCCAATTCTATTGGGTTCGGTGTCTTCTTATTTTCTCACTCATTTGGCACGGGTTTCGCTAAACAGAAACGGAGACAAAAGATTATATAATTGCGGAGGTAGTGTTTGAAAACGGCAGATATCATAGTCATTGGTGGGGGGCTTTCAGGTTCAGCCATTGCACTGGGGTTGGTTCGGGAAGGCGCGAAAAATGTAGTGCTTTTTGATGAACAGCTCGCATCCCAGCGGCTTTCGCGTGGTAATTTTGGGCTGACATGGTTTATGTGCAAAGGTGCTGGAAATCCAGTCTATGCCCAATGGTCAAGAATGGCCTGCCAGCAATGGCCTGAATTTGCAGACGGCCTTGAGGCAGATACCGGGTATAATGTAGAACTTGACTGGACCGGCGGGGCTGTCCACGCTCTTGGTGAAGATGAATTTAACGCCCATCAGGCATCCATAGACACTATAACTAAAGCGTGTGAGCAAGCCGGTATTGACTACCCCGTGACCATGCTTGACCGCCAGGAGTTCCAGGATCTTATTCCGGATATCGCTTTGGGCGAAGAGGTCACAGGTGCCATGTATACAAAGGAACAGGGACATATAAATCCTTTGAAACTGTTGGGGGCATTACGCTGGGGATTCCAGAAAAAAGGCGGTAAATTCTATGGTGGCCAGACTGTATCTGCCGTGATTCCCAAATCCCGTGGCAAAGTGATTGTAAAGACAGGCATGGGCGATTTTGAAACTGAAAAAGTCGTTATCGCCGCAGGCCATGGGACAAAACGGCTGCTTAAAGGATTGGGTGAGAACCTGAATATTTACCCCCAGCGGGGTCAGGTCATGGTTACCCAGCGGGTGCCTCGGGTACTTAATGTACCTGTACTGTCTGTCAGGCAAACCCAGGATGGTACCTTTATGATTGGATTGTCCACCGAAGACACG
>JAKSAU010000872.1 GCA_022361535.1 Desulfobacterales bacterium | reverse complement strand
TAGTCAGATACAAGGATATAGGTTATGGTTAATGCCTGCAATGGATTTTTGCAATACTATGGAATTTCCACTTGCAATTTTCTGCATTTTGCTTTTGCAACATTCGGTATTTTTATTATACAATAAACACATATATGTTTACTGTATATACAAGGGAGCTGATTATATGGATTACAAGTTGTTGGGTAAGAGGGTAAGAATTCAGAGAACAAAACAAGGTTTAACTCAGGAAAAGCTTGCAGAACTTTGTGGAATATCAGTGAGCGTCAAATATACCATCACATAGAATAATAGTTGAGAAGATGGTACAATCACAATGAATATGGTTGGGAAAATTGAAAAAGTAAGCAAACTTTTTCAACCAGGAACGGAGTGGTTGTATGGATACACAAAAAGTTGCAGCAAATTACCGATTATCACAATGGATGCAAATAATACAAAGACGGCTGGACAGTGGGCAAAAAGTTAAGGATTTCTGTCAGGCGGAGGGAATAAGCAAAAACGCATACTTTTACTGGCAGAGGAAATTGAGGAATGCAGCTTGTACAGAGCTTGTAAAAACAGAAGAGTCTATGAATATTACGCCTGGTGGATGGATGAAGCTCACACAGAAACAGGCACAATATGAGAAAGAAGTTTTAGGCATTGAAATTAACGGCTGTCATGTCACTGTAAACGCTGAGACCGATCTTGAATTACTGAGAAAAGTCTGTTGCACACTGAGGACACTCTGATGAGATGGAACGACAAACCTGTGTATATCTGCTGTGGTTACACGGATATGAGGAAATCCATCAATGGGCTGATGACATTGGTGCAGGAGAGCTTTTCCCTTGACCCGTTTTCAGATGCGCTGTTTGTGTTCTGCAACAAAAGAAGGAACAGGATTAAAATCCTAGAATGGGACGGCGATGGATTCTGGTTGTATTTCAAGCGACTGGAACGCGGACATTTTCGCTGGCCGACAGAAGGAAACAGCGACACAATGGTTCTTGATGTCAAAGAATTGTCCTGTCTGATTGACGGGGCGAGATTAGAGAAAAAACTCAAAAGGAAAGAGGTTTTTGAGCGACAAATCTCGTAAAAACATTCCAGACAAAAAGCGGCTCAAACCTTGAATTCATGCGGTTTTTGTAGTATAATTGTCTTATGAAAACACAAGGGATTTCGGCAGAAAATCTGCTTAATATAATTGAAGAAAAAGACCGCAGAATTGCTGAATTGGAGCAACAAATTCATTGGTTTGTAACACAGATCCGTCTTGCTAAGAATAAGCAATTTGGAGTGTCAAGTGAACAGACAAACGTCATCCAAATGTCCATATTCAACGAAGCCGAATCAACCGCTGATTTGACTTTGTCAGATCCCGAGCTTACTGAGGTAAAGACACATTATCGTAAGCGTACACGTCTTACAACGGACAAATTGCCGAAGGACTTACCGGTTGAGGTGATTGAACACAAACTGCCGGTTAAGGAGTGTGTCTGCCAGGACTGCGGCAACACATTACATACGATGGGGCGGGAAAAACGCGAGGAATTAAAAATCATCCCTGCAAAAGCTGTAATTGTACGTCATATCCGGCACGTTTACGCCTGCCGCAGATGTGAAACAATATCTGACCACGTCCCGATTATCAAAGCGGATATGCCGGAACCTGTCATAAAAGGCGGATTTGCTTCTCCTGATACGATTGCACATATTGCGGTACAGAAATTCATGATGGCTTCGCCCTTGTATAGGCAGGAGCAGGAGTGGAAACAAAAAGGTATCCTTCTCTCGCGACAAACCATGTCCAATTGGCTCATCAAGGCTTCGAAGGATTGGTTGGAGCCGATATACAAGGCAATGAAACACCGGTTGTGTGAACACGAAGTACTTCACGGAGATGAAACCGTCCTGCAGGTGTTGAAAGAACCGGGCAAAACGGCGCAGTCAAAGAGTTACATGTGGCTGTTCCGCACTAGTGGAGAGGCAAAGCATCAAATTGTGTTGTATGAATACCAACCAGACAGGAAACATATACATCCAGAAAAATTTTTGAAGAATTTTTCTGGCTATCTCCATGCAGATGGATACAACGGGTATCACAAGCTATCTGAAAATATCACGGTGGTTGGCTGCTGGGCCCATCTGCGGCGGAAACTTTTTGATGCGTTGAAAATCTTGCCAAAGGACAAGCAATCCAATTCCTTTGCGGCAAAGGGAGTGGCCTATTGTGACAAGCTGTTTCATTTTGAGAAACAATTTGCTTCGTTGACCGATGAAAACCGGCTTAAAGAGCGTGAACGACGATCCAAACCTCTGATGGATGAATTTTTTAACTGGATGGAACAGTTGAATGCACTGCCTAATACTCTTCTTGGTAAAGCGGCGCATTATGCAAAATCCCAGCGCAAATATCTTGAGAGGTATGTGCTGGACGGCCGACTGGAAATATCGAACAACCGTGCAGAGCGCAGTATCAAGCCCTTTGTTATCGGGCGCAAAAATTGGCTTTTTTCCAATACACCAAACGGTGCGAGAGCCAGCGCAATATATTATAGTCTTATTGTGACCGCAAGGGAAAATGGCCTGAATCCATTTGAATATTTGGCGTGGATTTTTACCAACGCCCCCAACCTTGGGAAAGCTGGCTATGCATCAACAATTGAAGATTTCCTTCCCGGCAGCGCAGTATTGCCGCAAAAAGTGTTTACGCCGAAATCAAAGGAAACAAGGCCCAAAAAATATGCTTGGGAGGAAAACTGATGAACTTTAAAAAACACACGGCATTTATGATTGATTTCATTTCGGATTTCGTAAATGGCGATTTGGAGCGTTATTTTTTTGATTTGGATTACTCTGCCTATGTGATAGAGCATTTTCCCCATATGGAGATTGAGAACAGCAGATTGGCGGACCGGTTTGCTTATACTATAGATCGGACTTATGAACGCGGAACTGACCTTGGTCTGTCAGATGAAGAGTTTAGGATTGAAATCTCCAATGCTCTTAATGAATGGCTGGGCAGGGAGTAGTCTGACATAATTTAAATGAACAGTCCGGTAGTATTTGACGCTTACCGATTTTAAGTAGTAGTTGCTTGTGAATAATAGGTCATAAGTCATTCAGCGATATAAAAAATGTAAGGAGGGCGAAGCCCGACTGGAATTTTTTATATCGCTGAATGCACGAACCAGAATCACTTATGTAATTGAGCTTATATTCAGGTATTAAGT
>JAKSAU010001251.1 GCA_022361535.1 Desulfobacterales bacterium | reverse complement strand
TGGAAGGCGACGGAACCGATTGAGGTTTGATCAAAAGGGACTGCCCGGGGCGGGTTTGTTCCCCTCCGGCCCTCCTTCCGTAAGACTCCTTGGTTATCCGGTCTTTGATGCCCTCAATCAGTCGTTGGCGGACGGCGGGCAGATCCCGAAACCGGGCCTCTTTTTTGGCCGGATGAATGTTGAAGTCCACCAACGCCGGGTTAATCTCAACAAAAACAAAGGCCATGAGAAAAACACCGCCGGGCATCCAGGCATCGTAGGCGTGCTGAACCGCCTGAACCAGGGCGTACTCGTCGATGCGTCTCCGATTGGCGTAGATCTGAATATATTGTCGGTCCCTTCTCGACACTTCGGGCCTGGCATGGACCGCAATCAGATTAAACCCGTCACCTCGGATCGCTGTCTCCCACCAGGATGCCGGCGGGGCCAGTCTGGGCCAGGCCGCGGCCACCCTGTCCGCGTGGGAGGCCGGGGGAAAGAAATTCTTGGTCACGCCGTCCACCGAAAGACGGAAGGTGATATGGGGGTGAGCCGCCGCCTTCTCCAGAAAAGTCCGGCGGCAGAGCGTGCTTTCCGCTCTGGGGCTTTTGATGAAACGCCGGCGGGCCGGCATGTTGAAGAAGAGATCTTTGACTGTCACCGTGGTTCCCGGTGCGCTCCGATGGGGGCCCCAATCCAGGAGCTTCCCGCCGTCCACTCTCAGGCGGTAAGCCTCCCCGCTCCTGGAAGTGATGATGTCGAGACGGGAACAGGCCGCCAGGCTGGAAAGGGCTTCCCCCCGGAATCCGAGGGTCGCCGTGTTTTCCAAGTCCTCGAGTGATGCAATCTTGCTCGTGGCGTGGGGAAGCCAGCAGAGCTCCAGATCGTCCGCGGCCATGCCGTGACCGTCGTCCCTCACCTGAATCGAATCGATTCCGCCGCCTCGGAGATTGAGGGTGATTTCCGTGGCCCCCGAATCGATGGCGTTGTCCAGAAGTTCCCTTACCGCCGCGTATGGGCGATCTATCACTTCGCCCGCGGC
>JAKSAU010000831.1 GCA_022361535.1 Desulfobacterales bacterium | reverse complement strand
CCTTCCCCTTTTTAACCCCACCAATGCTAAACGTCGGGTGCATATGGGGTTTAAAGGCAAGCGCACTTCCTTGTGAATATCGAAGTTCGACAAAATCAAGTTCCTGGTTTTTAAAGAATTGCTCGCGTCGCATATTCACATATTAGGTTATCCTATACCATTCGTCGAGAAAAATACTTGGCGTTTGCACTTAGCCTTGTATCTCCTAAGAAAAAGTCATCAGGCGGATTTTTTGGAGAAAATACGGCAGCCGTTTCCGGGAAGTAAAAGCCGCTGTTTGAACATTAACGGCACTGACAGAAAGACAAAATTTCATCTCTACAAAAAGCTAACCGGCCCGGCATGCTGTTGCATGCCAGGTCGGAGTAATAGTCCTAACGCATAAGGTATTAACCTTCGAAGTTAATACAGATTAATGTTAGATACCGCTTTTAATTTCAAAGTCGCCGTATGCGAGCATACCATGCTCACCCACATCAAGACCGCCCATTTCTTCTTCCTCATCCACACGGATACCGATAGTTGCTTTGAGGATAAGAAACAGGACAAGAGCACAAATAAAACAGGGAACCGCATAGGCAACAACACCGATCAGCTGTACTATAAATGAGTGGTCCGCACTGAAGATACCCACTGCAAGGGTACCCCATATACCGCAAATCAAATGGACAGACAGGGCACCAACAGGGTCATCAATTTTGATACGGTCAAATCCCATTACAGAAACCACAACAAGCATTCCGGCAATAAAACCGATGATAATGGAACTCATGACGCTGACCACATCTGCACCGGCAGTAATACCAACCAAGCCTGCCAAAGACCCATTCAAAGCCATTGAAAGATCCGGTTTTTTCTGGAGAAACCAGGAAAGGATCATGGCACCTACGATACCGGCTGCTGCTGCCAGGGAAGTTGTTACAAAAACAAAGGAGACCAAGGTAGGATCTGCTGAGAGAACTGATCCACCGTTAAAACCGAACCAACCGAGCCAAAGAAGAAAGACACCAATTGCAGCCAGGGGCATGCTGTGACCCATAATCGGTTTGATCCTGCCGCCGACATATTTACCAAGGCGCGGACCTAAAACAATGATGCCTGCAAGTGCTGCCCATCCGCCTACTGAATGGACCAATGTGGAGCCGGCAAAATCATAAAACCCTTTGGCATCCAACCAGCCGCCACCCCATTTCCAACTGCCGACCCAAGGATAAACTATAGCCACATAAATGGTGGAGAATATTAAAAAGCTGCTCAGTTTAATACGTTCTGCAACAGCACCTGAAACAATGGTGGCCGCAGTCGCAGCAAACATGGCCTGGAAGATGAAGTCCGTCCAATAGGTATAGATGCCGACCCCGTCGTCGCCTGCGATCATCATGTTCTCTGGACTTACACCAATACCAAATCCTGCAAATCCGAGAAAACCGGATATGGAAAAATCCCCCGGATACATGAGGTTGAAGCCCACAATGGCATATGTCAAAAGGCCGATGGCTATAATCGCAGTATTTTTAAATAAAATGTTGACCGTGTTTTTGGAACGTGTCAAACCGGTTTCCAGGCAAGCAAAACCAAGATGCATAATAAATACTAGAAATGTGGCGACCAACATCCAGGTATTATTAACAACATATGTTGCCGAAGCCCCTGTTGCACCCGAATCACCAGCCCAAACCAGTCCTGGTAATCCAACTATTGCGATAATCAACCCTAACATTATCTTGCGTAATAAATAACTTTTCATCTTTGTATTTTCCGGTCTTGTAAGTTTCATGATTTTATTTAAATTGCCTCCTTGCCTTTTTCTCCGGTCCGAATTCGACACACTTCATCCAATGGGAGAACGAAAATTTTACCATCACCAATTTTGCCTGTTTTTACGCTACCCAGAATGGTGTCAACAACCTTGTCCGCAAGTTCCGTATCAACAACGATTTCAACTTTGACCTTAGCCACGAAATCCACCTCGTACTCAGCACCACGATAGATTTCTTTATGGCCTTTTTGCCGCCCAAATCCTTTTACTTCTGAAACAGTCATTCCCTGAACACCTATTTTGGACATGGCATCCTTGAGATCATCAAGTTTAAACGGCTTGATAATGGCCTCGATTTTTTTCATTTCCAGTTAATCCTTTCATCATTTGGTTAAGTTTTCTCCATCGTGGATGAAGAGTGTTTTGCAATGACAATGAATATAACAAGATGTATGCCAGTAAACTTATGCAAGTTTATAACTATTTGATATGTAAGTGTTATTTTTATTCTTTAGCAAGAAAAGTCATGAATTTGACATTGTGAAATTACAAATATGAAATTTTATCAACTATTTAATGTAACAATTTTGAAATAAAACAATACATCGGCGATAATTATTCCGGGTTTTTGAGAGTTGTTCCTGTAATTAAACTCATCGTTCCTCAATATAGGAACCAAGCTTCTATAATTGACCCCCTTTTTTGATTGTAACATTTAAAAACGCCTGCAGCCCATTACAGATTCACAGGTATTTAGTCCCTCTTTTTGACGAAGTGCCATCGAATGGATGGTAACAATTGAAGGCTTGATTAAAGGCGTATAAAAAAAGAAAAATTATTTTGGACGGACACGATTAAAGACCAGAACTGGGAAAATAATTAAATGGTGTTTGTATTCCTGACAAAATTGTTACTATTCATATCATTGTCCATCACACAGACTGGGACGGGTTAAGTTTGACCATGGTGAGTGAAAAAAGTATAGCATTGGTATTCAGTTCTATTATCCCAAGAGACTCAAGAATTCATGGACACCGGTTAGATGAAGATGATCAAACTGAAACTAAAAAGGGAATATGTAGCAATATGTGTGGTTGTCCTAAGCATATTCGCTTTTTTTATATTTGGTATGTATTCGGGAACAAGGATTGAAAGCTATCAATCAAAAAATGATGAAGAATCTCAAATTGTCGAGTTGCTGATAAGGTTTCAAAAGGCAAAAAACAACTATCACCTTGAGAACTATTTATCCTGCCTGAGTGATACAGGCCGATTCATGTTTGCAGGCACTGTCATGGTTGCAAAACAAGAGCTCACAGAACTGCTGCCTTCATTCTGGGCTAATTTGAAATCAAACCGGTTAAACGCTGTGCCATCCTCACGTGAAGAATTGAACGGTAATTATTTTGACGGGGCATTTTATGATCCTGTCATTGAAATAAATAAGGATAAGGCAAGTGCTGTCCTTATTTTTATGACACCTGTTACAAAATGGAAAACAACACTATTTTTGAATTTTCAAAAGGATAATGAGGGCTGGAAAATCACCCGGCTTGAGTGGGATATGGGATAGCCCCCTGTTCAGGAAACATTCCATGAACAGGAGGCGTGTCTTTTATGAGGTGTTTTTACAGGGCTGCTTTGAGGATCTGTTCGGATACATCAAGAGTAACGTCTCCTGTTTCAGACAGGGCGGTCAGCCCGTGGTTTTCAAGTGCTTTGACAAGATTGGGAATATCGTCTTCACCTATACCATGGTCGGACAGACGGGTTTTCATGCCCAGGCGCTGAAAAAAGTTTTCTGTTTTTTCAATGGCCTGTCCTATGACAGCATCGTCATTATCGCCGGTTAATCCCCAAACCCTTTGGGCATATTGAAGCAGCTTGGCTTTTTTCTGTTCCTTTCGAACTTTCCAGACCGCCGGTTGGATGATAGCCAGTGTCAGGCCGTGATCCAGGCCAAACATGGCTGTGAGTTCATGTCCGATCATGTGGGTTTGCCAGTCCTGAGGCACACCGGCACCGATCAGTCCGTTCAACGCCATGGTGGCATTCCAGACCAGGTTGGCCCTGGCATCATAGTCGGTTGGATTTTCAATTGTGGCCTCCCCGATTTCAATCAGGCTTTGAAGAATCCCTTCTGAAGTCCGGTCCTGGAATTTGGCATCCACAGGATAGGTCACATACTGTTCTACAGTGTGGATAAAGGTATCCACAACTCCGTTGGCTACCTGTTTTTTCGGCAGAGAATAGGTCAGTTCCGGATCGAGAATGGAAAACTTTGGAAATGACAAAGGACTGAACACAGGAAATTTCCCGTGTTCATGGCTGATGACCGCTCCAGAGTTCATTTCAGATCCTGTGGCAGGCAATGTAACAACGCAGCCGATGGGGATAGCCTTTTCCACGGGTACAGGGTTAAATCCATGGGAGAGAAGGTCTTTAGCATCGCCATCATAGTTCGCTGCCAGGGTGATGAATTTTGTACCGTCCATTACAGAGCCTCCGCCCACAGCCAAAAGAAAATCTATGTTTTCTTTTTTGGCTAACTCCACTGCTTTCATCAGGGTGGTGAATTTGGGGTTGGGTTCAATATCTGCGAACTCAAAAATGGTTCGCTCACCCAATGCGGATATCACTTTATCAAGGGTGCCGTATTTTTTTACGCTGCCTCCGCCATATGTGATTAATACCCTGGCATCTTTGGGGACCAGGTTGTCCAGTTCGTTAAGGCGGTCTTTTCCAAATACAATGTGGGTGGGGTTGTAAAAATCAAAATTAAGCATTGTTTCCTCCGTTTATATCTTGGGTTTTATTTTCATTTCGATTCATCATGACAGATATTTTAAGAACGTATTGGAAAGAAACCATACACAATACTGGAAAGAGTTTGCCTATTTCTGCTTTTTTGATCATTTTTCAAATGTGGAAGTGAAGAATAGGGAAGAGGTATATAATAATACCGGCTCGTTTGTCCCGGAAACGGCTGCCGGATTTTTTCCAAAAATACGCCTGATGCCTTTTCCCAGGACAAACGAGCCTATGTGCAAGATGCGTTAGCTTTGAGGAGGGATTCCTGAGGAGTTACAAAAGCCGGGTATGTATAAAAGTGTACGGACCCGGCTTAAGTATGATAATCATAGCAGGTTGTTGGTGTACTCAATGATCTTGTTTGTGCCTGCAACGTCTCCCAT
>JAKSAU010001072.1 GCA_022361535.1 Desulfobacterales bacterium | reverse complement strand
CATCTACGTGGCGGAGCCGCTGTTCGAGGCCTTCGTCGAGAAGGCCGTGAAGATCGTCGAGAGCTACAAGCTCGGCGATCCGCTCGATCCGGAAACGACGCTTGGACCGATGGCGCATAAGCGGTTCGCGGACGAAGTTCGCGCGCAGATCGACGAAGCCGTTGCAGCCGGCGCGAAAGCGCATATCGCGAAATTCGCAGAGGATGATGGCGGTGCCTATCTGACACCCCAGATTCTCACCAACGTTTCGCATGACATGCGTGTCATGCGCGACGAGAGCTTTGGTCCTGTCGTTGGCATCATGGCTGTCAAAGATGACGAGGAAGCCATCCGTCTCATGAACGACAGCGACTTCGGGCTCACCGCTTCTCTATGGACGAAGGATGTCGCCCGCGCGGAGAAAATTGCCGATGCGATCGAAACGGGCACCGTCTTCATGAACCGCTGCGATTATCTCGATCCGGCGCTTTGCTGGACGGGATGCAAGGATACGGGACGAGGTGGGGGGCTCTCCGTGATCGGCTACCACAATCTTACACGCCCGAAATCGTATCATTTGAAGAAAGCACAATAACAATGTCTCCAACCGGCAACTGGTCCTACCCAACCTCGATTCGCTTCGGCGCAGGCCGAATTTCTGAAATCGACGATGCATGCCGGGCAGCGGGTATCTCAAAGCCGCTATTGGTAACGGATAAGGGGCTGGCCAGCCTGGATGTTACGACGAGGACGCTGGACCTTATCGAGCAAGCGGGATTAGGTCGGGGCTTGTTCTCGGAGGTCGACCCGAATCCCACGGACAAGAACGCCGAAGACGGCGTAAGGGCGTTCAAAGAGGCCGGCTATGACGGGGTCATAGCTTTTGGCGGTGGCTCGGGGCTGGACCTTGCCAAGGTGATTGCCTTCATGTCTGGCCAGACCCGCCCCCTATGGGACTTTGAGGACATCGGCGATTGGTGGACCCGGGCAAACGGGGATGCGATCGCTCCGATTGTCGCCGTGCCGACGACAGCCGGAACCGGCTCGGAAGTCGGGCGCGCTGGGGTGATCACCAATTCGGACAATCAGGAAAAGAAGATCATCTTTCATCCGAAGATGCTGCCATCTGTCGTGATTTGCGATCCCGAACTGACGGTGGGCATGCCGAAGTTCATCACGGCAGGAACCGGCCTCGATG
>JAKSAU010000398.1 GCA_022361535.1 Desulfobacterales bacterium | reverse complement strand
GATTACCGGCGCGATCTGATGCCCAAAGATCAATCCGGCCCTGTCGCTGCGGGTGTGCGGGAAGTGTTTTCGGAGCATGCAAGCGCACCCGAAGCCGCGCCGCAACGCGACATCACACCCCTTGGCCGTGTGAGCGCGACGGCCAGGGAAGAAATCGAAAACCGCGATGCGCTGAACCGCCAGCTTCAGCGGCATGACGAATTGTGGAAGCGTGAGCGCAACAAGATTGCCTCGGCCAGTGATCCGTACCCGGATTTCGATCTCGGTTCACGCGGCCATCGCAATATTGATAGCGAATACCGCGAACGCCGTTTTGTCTGGGAGCAGGCAAAAGACGAAATCGAAAACCGCTTTGCGGCGCAGGGTGATGAAATTCGCGCGCAGGGACAAACCCTGAGTAACGAATTCACCTTCAGCCACGCCGCACCGGTTCATGCCCCGGAACATACCGCCGCCGCACCGAGTTCGCCGGCGGCGCCGGGGCCGGCCCATGACTTTGTTGTCACGGGCAATGATGCGCGCGCCATCTCATCGGGCCATGACTTTGCGGTCGCTTCACCGGAGCGAAGTCAGGCCATACGCAGATAAGCCGTAGAAGCGCCGGGCGAGGAATCCGCGCCGACCTTCTCCCTAACCTCAGGATCGCGCCAATCCCGGCGCGATCTTTTTTTTGGAATGGGAGCCAATGCGATGAAGAAGATCCTCGCGCGTTATCTCAACAACGATCTTGGCATTGTTACGCATATCCTTTTCGTGATCGCCGCGGCTTCTGGCCTGTTTACCTTCAACGGCGCATCGCTCGATGCTGTCACCTTCGCGGAAAAAGCGCGGGCCAGCGTATTTGCCCTGGCGGGGGCCAGCGCGATTTTCCTGTTCTGGCATTACGTGATCTCGATCCTGCCGGGGCTTACGAAAGCCTGGGAACGCGCGCTGGCGCTGGTCATCACGCTGTTATGGTGCGTGCTGATCTTCTTTTTAAGCAGCGCCTTCAATGTTGCCGGGCTGGCTGGGCGCGAAGCATTGGAGCTGCATGTTTCGCGTCATGTCAGCGGAATCGAAACCACGCTGGATGACCAGTTCCGCGAGTCGCTGCTGATCGAAGGCGTGATGTCCGATCTGCGCATAGAAATCGAGCGCTACAAGGAAGCGGCAAAGCAGGAATTTGAGGGTGGCATTTACTCGGGAATGCCCGGCCCCGGCGCGGTGGTCAATGCGCTGAACGGCATTCAGGGACGGCTCTCCGACTTGCTGGATGAGGCAGAGGAATTCACGAAGAAAGCCGAAGCCTTAAGCATATCGGCAAAGACACGGCTCGAAACCATCCGCAAGATCGCCAGCTCGGGCAATCCGTTGCCGCGCCGCATGCGGGATATGGCTAAGGAATCCGACCACCTGCGCGCGGACCTGGCGCAGATGGATGCGCGCAATTTTGCGGAGTCGATTACTCGCACCCTCGATGCGCTGCCGCGCGAAGTCGATATGCAGACCAATCTCTCAGCCAACGCGGAAAATGCGCGGCGGCAAAAGGCGGCGCTGGATAAGGTGCGTGAGGATGTTGCCGCCTCTGCCGCCGTGCTGGGCGCATTCATCGACAAGGCCACGGCGCTGCCGCCGCCGCAGATCGAAGCCTTTGAGAAGATCAGCGCCGTGCGCGCCGTGGGCCTGTACTGGCAGAACTACATCCCGTTTTGGGCGGGCGGAGTGGCGCTGGACATCGCGCCGCTGGCTGTCGTGCTGTTCCTGATGATCGGCATGGCCTCACGGCCAAACGAGGAACTGGCGCGCATCCGCATGCTCAATATGACCGTTGAAGATGTGATCCGCGCCAATCTAAGCCAGGAAGCATGGCGGCGCATGGGGCTGGATGTTGACAGTCTTACGGGCCTGATGCGGGACATTACGGGCAAGGAGCGGCACGAAAGGAACCTGACGCATGTTGATAGAGATTCTAAAGGCGATCAGGGATAACGCGATCTATCTCTACACGGCGCTTTCATGCCTGTGGATCGTGGGCCTGGTGCTTGCGGGTTTGTCCGGGGATGGCTCGGGCGACAACGCCGGGACCTATGCGGACAGGCAGGTCAGTACGGAGCGCAAATCCGGTTGCCTCGAAATCGATGGCATTGAGATTTGCGATTAGCAAGGAGTGTTGAAGTCATGACGACAACAAGGCGTAGGTTTCTGGCCGGGTGCGGCTGCATGGCCGCGTCGCATGCGCTGCTTCCCTATGAAGCGCTGGCCGGAGAGGCGATGACGTTTGAAAATAAGATTTGCGCCTTTGGCGGTAGCCGCGCTATGGGCCGGGTGACGAATCTCGGCAAGCCTGCGCCCGAAGCGGTCAAAATGCTCAGGTGGATGACCGACATCGTAGGCATTCGCCAGAACATCAAGCTGCTTGCCGCCGACATCGAGCGCTATGTCGTAGCGTTTGCAACGATCAAGAATCGTCAACGCTATATCGTCTATAACCGCGCGGATTTTGACTGGAAGGATGGCAGGACGAGCTGGGCCGCAGTTGCTACGATGGGGCATGAGGTTGGCCATCATGTCCCTTCGCATGTGATGACACAGGAGTCTTCCGAGCATGAAGAGGAACTGGAAGCCGACAGGTTTTCCGGGTTCATCATGTCGAAGCTGGGCGCGACTCTGGAACAGGCGACAAAGAAGTTCTGGGACTGGCCCGCGACCGAATGGCATCCGGGCGGCCTGCGGCGCAAACAGGCGGTTGCCGATGGCTGGCATCACGGTGAAAAGATGAAGCTGGCGCAGTCCGCGCAATGTTCACCCGGCTTTACCGGAGATGAAATCGATATAGACGGCACGATC
>JAKSAU010000990.1 GCA_022361535.1 Desulfobacterales bacterium | reverse complement strand
ATTTTGGAGGGAATAAGATAATGCCAAACGAAATTGAATTGGAAAGGGATAGTAATTTTAGATTATTTACGCCTGGAGATTTTCACATAGGAAACCTTGGTTGTCAGAAAGATGCAATTAAAGCAACCGTTCAATACTTCTTATTTTTATGAACTTTGGGTTAGGGATTAAGCGACAGATATGTCTATCAGTCTTCACTTTCCTCCAAAATCTGCAAACCACAAGATATGGTATTCATATATAAGTCAGAAAACCCGAGCTTTGATACCATTAATGAGTGGTTTTAATTTGCACTCAGCCAACCCGTTTTTCTTTCATTTTGTCTTCTGCCACTGAGTTGAGACGTGCAAGATTGTATGTTTTGGTATAATATACGCTATAACCTCAAAATTATTTAAAAGGGAGGGGAATTATGGGTTTTGCACCATCAGCAATACAGCTAAAAAGCAGTGTATTTAATCAAGACGGTTTAATTCCATCCAAATATACCGGTGAAGGTGAAGATGTATCACCGGCATTGTCATGGACAGATGCCCCGGACGGCACAAAGGCATTTGCCATTATCTGCCATGACCCGGATGCACCACTGGTTTCTCCAAATGGCACATATGGATTTGTTCACTGGGTTTTGTATAATATACCAGGAGATGTCAACAGTTTGAAAGAAGGTACAGCACAGTTTAGCAGCGGTAAAAACGATTTCGGTGAAATCGGATACAATGGCCCCATGCCTCCTAACGGACATGGGTTTCATTACTATTATTTCTGGGTGCTTGCATTAAACGAAGCGGTTGACCTGGAGCAAGGATTGAGTTTGTGGGATTTTCTGGCAAAAATCGAACCCCATCTCATAGGGATGAACAGGCTGGTAGGGCGGTATAAAAGAGATTAGAAGTCAACCCATGGCTTAAATTACAACTGAATCTTATGCATGGGCAAGAACTCTTATGCCCATAATATTGATTCTTGCTCTAAACCAATACGTGAGGTTTCAACTGTAATTTTGCGAGGTATTTGTAACAATGTCATTGTCTAAACCATCTGCTCAGCAGAGCATTTCGACTTTCCATGAGTTCGTGCGATTAGCTGATTATTCTTTAATGGATACCTTAAATGCCGATCCTGATGCCACTGCAGATGGTCATGATTACCGTGCCCGTCAGGTTTTTTCCGGTCACTTCGTACCGGTGACTCCTACACCGCTTCCGGAACCGGAATATGTAACCCATAGCAGCACTTTTTTTAATGAACTTGGATTAAGCGACGAGTTGGTAAATGATGAAAAATTTCGCAGGATTTTTTCCGGTGATATCTCAGCAGCAAACGAGCCTATGCGTAAGATTGGTTGGGCAACTGGCTATGCCCTGTCAATTTATGGCACCGAATATACACACCAATGTCCATTTGGTACCGGTAATGGGTATGGCGATGGCCGGGCGATATCTGTATTTGAAGGGGTATTCAATGGACAGCGTTGGGAAATGCAGCTAAAGGGTGGCGGCACAACGCCATATTGCCGTGGTGCCGACGGGCGCGCAGTGCTTCGTTCAAGTGTGCGTGAGTTTCTCGCACAAGAGTATATGCACAGCCTGGGGGTTCCCACAACGCGATCTCTTACACTTTATGTATCAAAATCCGAGAGCGTTACCCGGCCCTGGTACTCCCAAAACTCTCACTCCACCGATCCTGATATTATGGTGGATAATCCTGTGGCTATTTCAACTCGCGTTGCACCGTCTTTTTTGCGCGTTGGCCAGTTAGAGTTATTTGCCCGCAGGGTTCGCGGCAATGCCCATCAAAGAGCTTTAGAAGAGTTGCGCATGATTGTGGCGCACTTAATTGACCGAGAATACCAAAACGATATTAATCAAGATCTTGTTTTTGCGGAACAAGTGGTTGAGTTGGCTAAGCTTTTTCGCCAGCGGCTTACGTCATTAGTGGCCAATTGGCAGCGTATTGGGTACTGCCAGGGTAATTATAATAGTGATAACTGCGCCGCTGGTGGCTTTACCCTCGACTATGGGCCATTTGGATTTTGTGAAATTTTCGATCCTGGGTTTCAACCATGGACTGGCGGCGGCGAACACTTTTCCTTCTTCAATCAGCCAACCGCAGCAGAGGCGAATTATCATATGTTTTGGGCTGCAGTGAGACCGTTACTTGCAAAAGATTCTGAAGCTTTGGAACATTTGGATCAAATACGCCATGGCTTTGCACATGCAATGCAGAAACAAATCCAAAAAATGTGGGCGACCAAGCTTGGGTTGACGGACTATCACCCAAAGCTAGTGCAGGGATTAATACAGTTACTGACCAAATCAGAGGTGGATTACACCATTTTCTTCCGTGAATTATCCCATGTCCCAGAGAATGTTTCAGCCTTGAAAAAGAGCTTCTATAGCAAGACCTCACAACAACTTGATGAGGAATGGCAATCTTGGCTAAAAAGCTGGCACAACCTCGTTATCAAAGGCGGCAGTTTGGCAGAAATATCGGCAAAGATGAAACGGAATAACCCCAAATATGCGTGGCGAGAGTGGTTGATTGTGCCCGCTTATCAACAAGCCATGCAGGGAGACTACACATTAGTAAGAGAGTTGCAAGAAGTGCTTAGCTCTCCATATGATGAGCAATCACAAAGGATAGAAGATAAATATTATCGTCTAAAACCTGAGGCATTTTTTAACGTTGGCGGCGTTTCGCACTATAGCTGTTCATCTTGATTTTGAAAAAACACTGAAACTTAGTAACCAGGTTTTCTGGTAAATAAGAGCGATTACTTTTTGTGTGATGATAGAAATCCCAGGTGGTAGGCAGATGGAATTAAACTGATTATGGTTTGAGCGTGGGCATTATTATTAAATAATAGTTCAGGTTACGGAATCTGTATCGTGGGAATCTCATTTTTGAGGCGGTCTGCAATGTGACATCTTTAAGATATCAAAAAAATACTATCCTGAAATTTTTCCTTTTGGCTATTATCCTATATATTTAATCTGCCGTATCTTTAGTGAATCGCAAATCTGGCAAATTTGATCCTACAATGAATTTATATGACCCAAGCACACCAGACTCAAAACGAAGCGTAAAACGCATAGTTAAATTCAGGTCAATACAAAATCCGGATATGGATTTATAAAGAAAATACAATCGTCGGGATCCATCCAAATTATCAATTTGTGTATCATGTTTTTTTTGTATAACCATTAGCAATGTATTTTCATGGGAAAAATACTTAGAACTTTAGAACCATCAAGGACAAGCAAAATGACAGATTTTCCAAGACAGCACTGAGTCAGATACCAAGGCACCGCCCGTGCCCGGCTGGTGCTAGTATTTCCCGGGGAGATCTGTTTTCTGACCGCCTATCGAAAGAAGCGTACAGCAAAGATGCATTTCCCCATAACGTAAGTCAAGGCCGATCACGGGCCTGCTTTGGAGGAAATGATATTATGCTGGATCGATTACGGATCTCTTATAAGAATAACGGCCTGCGGGAACAGTTCCAGGCGCTGATTCCCGACGGCAACCTCTCCGCCTGCCTGACCTGCGGCAGCTGCGCCAGTGGCTGCCCTGCCACAGGTCTTCACGACATGGATCCCAGAAAGTTCATCCGCATGGCCGTATTCGGCATGGATGAAGAGCTTGAGCGTCATCCTTGGGTCTGGGCCTGTACCATGTGCAAACGGTGCTACGACGCCTGTCCCATGTCCATCAACATCCCCGCACTCACCTTTTACCTGCGTTCCCAGTGGCCCAGGGAGGAACGGCCCAAGGGGATACTGGGGTCCTGTGACCATCACCTCAGGTCACGGGGCGGGGCTATGGGCGTCCCCCTCGAAGACTTCCAGTTTACAGTGGAAGACCTTGCCGAGGAGTGCCGTGAGGAACAAGAGGGGTTTGAGGCCCTCGAAGTTTCCGTTGACCGGGAAGGTGCCTATTTCGCCCTTAACCAGAATTCCAGGGAACCTGTAACCGAGCCAGATGAGCTGTTGCCCCTGTGGAAGATCCTACACAAGGCAGGCGCCGACTGGACCTACTACTCCGACTATTGGGGCGGAGAAAACTACTGTATGTTCCTGGCCGACGACGACTCCTGGGAAAAGATTGTCCGTGCCCAGGCCGAACACATCGACCGTCTGGGCTGTAAGGTATTTATCAACACCGAATGCGGCCATTCATTCTTCGCCGTTTGGGAAGGCCTGCGAAAATTCAACATTCCCCACAACTTCGAATTCAAAAGCATTATCCAGTATTACGCCCAGTGGATACGCGAAGGCAAGCTGCCTGTGAATGCAGACTGGAACAAGGACGGTATAAAGTTCACAGTCCAGGACCCCTGTAACATCATAAGAAAATCCATAGGCAATCCCATGGCCGAGGATTTGCGCTATGTGGTCAAACAGGTGGTGGGCGAGGAAAACTTCGTGGACATGGCCCCCAACAAATCAAATAACTTCTGCTGCGGCGGGGGCGGCGGTGCGCTTCAGTCCGGTTACAACGACGAGCGCAGGACATACGGCCAGACCAAATTTGACCAGATCATGGCCACCGGCGCCAAATACGTGATCACCCCCTGTCACAACTGCCATGCTCAAATTGAAGATTTGGCCCATCACCATCAGGCAGACTACCATACGGTCCATCTATGGACCCTTATCTGCCTTTCCATGGGGATGCTCGGAGAAAACGAACGGACCTATCTCGGACCGGACCTGGCCGAATACGGCCTGTAATTGTGTAAACAGGAGTAACTATCTATGAGTACCAAACCCATAGGATCGGTTCTTGTGGCCGGTGGGGGCATTGCCGCCATCCAGGCGGCCCTGGATCTGGCCGATTCCGGTTTTTATGTATATATGGTGGAACCAAGCCCTGCCATTGGCGGGGTCATGGCCCAGTTGGACAAGACCTTTCCCACAAATGACTGCTCTATGTGCATCATGAGCCCCAAGCTGGTGGAAGTGG
The DNA here is from genome assembly GCA_022361535.1 of Desulfobacterales bacterium. The sequence continues at coordinate 3,549 of JAKSAU010000990.1, read as the reverse complement.
GGCGACACATCAACATCGAGTTGATCACCCTGGCCCAAATCCGTGATATCCAGGGCCAAAAAGGCAATTTCAAAGTCGATCTTTTCCAGAAGGCCCGGTATGTGGATCCGGACAAATGTGTGGCCTGCGGGGCCTGTGTGGAAAAATGTCCCAAAAAGGTGACCGACCTTTACAATGTCGGTCTTGCCAAAAGAAAGGCCATTTATGTACCCTACGCCCAGGCTGTCCCACTGAAATTCTGCATTGACCCTGAAAACTGCATCAAGCTGACCAAAGATAAGTGCGGCAACTGCGCCAAGGTCTGCCCGGCCGGAGCGGTGAACTACGAGGACACCGACAAAGAATTTACCCTGAACGTGGGCGCCGTGATCCTGGCACCCGGGTTCAAGGCCTTCCATCCCAAAGACTCCGACGTATACGGATGGCAAACTTCCAAAGACATCGTCACTTCCCTGGAATTTGAACGGCTGCTGTCAGCCTCGGGCCCCAACAAGGGCCATGTGGTGCGCATGTCCGACCATGAAAAGCCAAAGGCCTTAGCCTGGCTCCAATGTGTAGGATCCAGGGACATCAACCGCTGCGACAACGCGCATTGTTCATCTGTCTGCTGCATGTATGCCATCAAGCAGGCCATCATCGCCAAGGAGCATGACCCGGATCTTGACTGCACCATCTTCTATATGGACATGCGGACCCACGGCAAGGGATTTGAGGCCTGTTTCAACGAGGCCAAAGAGAAGCACGGTATCCGGTTTGTACGGTGCCGTGTCCATTCCGTGTTCCAGGCCCCTGACAAAAAAATTCAGACCATCTCATACCTGGATGAAAAAAACGGACAGGTAACTAACGAAGATTTTGATCTGGTGGTTCTTTCCGTGGGTATGGAAATCAATAGCGAAACCAAACATTTTGCCCTGGACATGGGTATCGAGTTAACCAAAAACGGTTTTTGCAAGACCTTTGCGTTTGCGCCCACCTCCACATCCAGAGAAGGTATTTTTGTATGCGGCGCCTTCCAGGGGCCCAAGGATATTCCCCAGTCGGTCATTGAGGCCGGGGCCGCCGCTCTCAGTGCCGGCGCCGCCATATCAGACGCCCGGGGCAGCCTTGTTAAAACCGTTGAGCAGCCAAAGGAAAACGATGTTACAGGGGATGTCCCCAGAATCGGGGTCTTTGTCTGCCACTGCGGTATCAACATCGGCGGCGTGGTGGATGTGCCTGCGGTCAGGGATTTCGCACGGACCCTACCTTTTGTCGAGTATGCCGATGACAACCTCTACTCCTGTTCCCAGGACGCCCAGGAGGTCATCTCCGGTATTATCCGGGAAAAAGATTTAAACCGCATCGTTGTGGCGGCCTGCTCTCCCCGAACTCACGAGCCACTGTTCCAGGAAACCTTGGCCGCCGCAGGCCTGAACAAATACCTGTTTGAAATGGTCAATATCCGGAACCACAATTCATGGGTTCACAAGGACGATCCGGAATCTGCCACAGCCAAGGCCATGGAGTCAGTGGCCATGGCCGTCTCCAAGGTAGCGCTTTTCTCTCCCCTCAAGGAAGAAACCCTATCCATCGACAAAGGGCTTCTGGTGGTGGGCGGAGGTATCTCCGGCATGACATCAGCCCTGTCCATGGCCGATCAGGGTTACAGGGTGAGCCTGGTGGAAAAAGAGGATCGCCTGGGTGGGAATGCGCTGAGTATTTACAAGACGGCATCGGGCACTCTGGTCCGACCGGCCTTAGAAGCGCTCAGCACCAGGGTAACAAACCATCCAAATATCGATCTATATCTTTCCGCCCAATTGTCCAAGGTCAATGGTTTCGTGGGCAACTTCGACACCACAATCCTCTCGGACAAAGGTGTTAGAACACAGATCCGCCACGGGGCAGCACTCATTGCCACAGGCGCCACAGAGCACAAGCCTGACGAATACGCCTACGGTCAGCATCCGGCCATCCTCACAGGCCTTCAACTGGATCAACAGCTCATGGAAGATGGTCCGCGGCTCAAGGAAGCCAATACCGCCGTATTTATTCAGTGCGTTGGCTCAAGGGAGCCCCATCGCCCATATTGTTCCAGGATCTGCTGCACTCATTCGGTCTCCTCGGCCATCCATCTCAAGCAACAAAACCCTGAGATGAACGTCTTTATCCTCTACCGGGATATCAGAACCTACGGGGAAAAGGAGAACCTATATCAGCGAGCCAGGGAGCTTGGGGTAATATTCATCCGGTTCGCTGCAGAGGACAAACCCGAGGTTCGTGTTACAGACGGCGCCATCACCGTCCAGGTCACCGACCATGTCCTCCAAAAACCAGTGATCATGGATACCGACCTTGTGGTTCTGGCCTCTGCGGCCTTAGCTGCCGGTGATGACACCCTGGCCAAGATGTTTAAGGTGCCCAGGGACTCGGACGGCTTTTTTGCCGAGGCTCATGTCAAGCTTGCCCCTGCAAACTTTGCCGTAGACGGGGTGTTTCTGGCAGGCCTGGCCCATTACCCCAAACCCATTGACGAGTCTATCGCCCAGGCCCAGGCTGCGGCCGCAGGCGTTTGCCGGCTCTTTGCCAAAACCGAGATCAAAACCCTTGGCAACACTGCGCATGTGGAGCATTCAAAGTGTTCCTCCTGCGGTGTCTGTGTCACGGTCTGCCCCTACAACGCCCCTGCCATATTGGAAGAGGGAAAAGATGCGGGTAAAGCAGATATAAACCCCGTGCTCTGCAAAGGCTGCGGCGTATGCGTATCCTCATGCAGGTCCGGTGCAGCCGGCCTTGCCGGATTTGAAGAAGAACAGATTATGTCAATGATTGAACCCATCGGGTTTGACCACGTCATGTAACGGAGAGAATAGATGAGTGAATTTCAACCGAAAATAGTTACGTTTCTATGCAACTGGTGCTCATACGGTGCGGCAGACCTTGCTGGCGTCAGCCGCTTTCAATACCCGCCCAATATGCGTGTCATCAGAATTCCCTGCTCGGGAAGAGTCTCGGCCAAAATGATCCTCCACACCATTCGCAACGGCGCCGACGGCGTCTGGATCTCCGGCTGCCATCCCGGGGACTGCCACTATATTGAGGGCAACTACTATGCCCGCAGAAAGTTTTTCCTGCTCAAGGAGCTCCTCGAATATTCCGGCCTGGAACCGGGCCGGCTCCAGTTTTCTTGGATCTCTTCCGCCGAAGGAGTCAAGTTCGCTGAAACAGCCAACCATGTGATTGAAAAAATCAGACAGCTCGGACCCGCCAAACGGTTCATCAAAAAATTGCCGGAGGTGGCCTGATGGAAAGCAGAATCAAAGAAATTGCCAGGAACCTGCTTGAAAAGGATGAAGTGGATGGGGTCATCGGGTACCGCAGGGCAACCCTGCCCCACATGACCGAACCGTTCATGGCCGAAACCCCGGAAGCTGCAGAACAATTGGTGTTCAACCGAAACTGCCGCATGAACCTGTCCGTCTATCTTACTCCCCAGCTTTTTAAAACCAAAAAAAGAGTGGCTGTGACAGCCAAGGGGTGTGACAGCAGGAACATGGTCACCCAGAT
>JAKSAU010000523.1 GCA_022361535.1 Desulfobacterales bacterium | reverse complement strand
TTTAAAAAGATCGCTGATCGTGATGCAGATGTAAATTCAAGTCCCCAGTAGATCAGGATAAACTCTGCAGAAAATAGAGTTCCGGCGGCTATACCCCACCAGAAAGAACCGTCCTTGTTGAAAATAGGGATGTTTTTGAACCGCATCCAGAGCATGAGAAGGGCAGCTGACCCCATAGATCTGAGACCTGCCTGAAGCACCGGGGAGATTCCTTCAATGGCAACCTTGATGGCTACCTGGTTAAATCCCCAGCTTGCGCAAAGTATGATCAGAATCATGACCCCTTTGAGGTCAACAGCAGGCTTCGACGTTTTCATGGCCTTCAACATGCACTCAAACGATTAAAAAAGCAAGGCAGATTGTTTTATCGTTGAAACATGAAATAGAGCCTTAACTGGCACTTTTATTCGGGCGGGGTGGTCTCCTGAACAGGGTGATTGCCTTCCACCCAGGATTTTAGACCGCCTTCAAGAAAGACCGTATTCAATCCTTTTTGGCTCAACTGGTCTTTTACAGACTGGCTAACAGGTCCGCCCTTTACACAATACGTTACAATAAGACGATCCTCAGGGAGTTGATCGCTCCAGGTTTCAACCGTTTGGGGATCATGCCATTCAGCCCCGGGAATTACTCGGGCATCGGCCTTGTATGCGTCTTTTTTGCGAACATCCAGAATTTTGACTGCCTTTTTTTCTGTTAGCATGTCTATGAGTGTTTCTTTGTTTATGGCATGTTTCATTTTATGATTCCTTTTTCGGGTAGATTCTTTAAGGGAAAGAAAAAAGGGTCGCCAGCTAATGGCTGACGACCCTTCTCCTTTTCCCTACTCCCCGCTATTAAAATTTTTCAGCCAGGGCTTTTCCGTATTGCTGGCAGGCTTTTGTACCTTCGTCGGTTTCCATCATGGCTTCGGTCAGGTTTAATGGACCAAGATCCGTGACATCCATTTTAAAAACATGCTGCATGGTATCATAAATCATGGGAGCAGATTCACCGCTGTGGGTATGGGATCCAAATGCGCCGCCAATTTTGCCGGTAAGGTTTGCCCGTTCCGCAACAAAAAGGAATTGCTTCATCCCGCCGGTCATATCTTTGTGATAGGTTGGACAGCCAAAAAGATATCCATCATAACCTGCTATCTCACCTTCATCTTTGAGTTGGGAAATCTTTACTGCACTGACTTCTGCACCAGCCATCCGAATGCCTTCTGCAAGATAGTCAGCCATTTTTTTTGTGGTGCCGGTTCTGCTGGTGTATGCGATCAAAACTTTTTTCATCTTACACTCCTTACTATACGGGTTTAATGCAGCGTTGTTGTATTGAACTTATTACACAGAATTTACTAAGGGTATTTATCAATATCCGTGCCAAACCCAATAACCTCTTGTATTCAATAGACTTATCGACCAGAGAAACACAACGAACACAAGTATGATACACTTTCACAGAAACAATATTGTATCAAACCCACCCACTACGTTGTCGCGAGACATAATGGATTAACAGGAGGGTGACAGTAACGATCTAAAAAAGTTTTCCGTTTTAGATCCAAATAGATCGAATCGTAATTTACACGTTAATGCAGATACCGTCCCCACCGCGACAACACACCCAATTCAATACAAAATCAAACTGTTAAACAAAACATTTGAAAGATGTCTGCCCAAAGTTGATTAGAGGGAGATGATATGTTAGATTAGTTTTCAGCACCCACCTATTTTCCAGGAGGTTTATATGCAGATATCCATCATGTTTAAAAACATTGAACCATCTGAGGCCATAAAAGAACATATCCACGAAAAATTCGACAAGATGGACAAAATGCTGGATTATCCGGCTGATGCCCACATTGTATTGTCCACTGAAAAATTAAGACATATTGCAGACGTCAACCTGACGTGCAATAAGATTAAGATCTTTGCCAAAGAAGAAGCAGAAAACAACCTTTATGCTGCTATAGATGCCCTGGCTGATACAGTCAGGCTCCAAATCAAAAAAAATAAGGAAAAACAACGCAGGCACCTGGCTGGCGACAAGCAGAGTATCAAATCCAGCGAAGCCATGTTCACCCCTCAAGAGGCGGTGGGCGAATAATCCCTTTTACATTCGTTGAAATGCCGGGATGTTTCGGCCCGGCAACATTTAGAGACGATTCCCGTCCCGGGTAATTGTATTTTCGGGTGCGTATTTAATCGCGATTGCCCGGTAAGACGTAATTGACGGGAATCTATCTCAATTTTTGCAAGTTCTTATTCTTGCCTGACCTGAATTTAGTTCAGGCGAATCTATATTTACGTTCTTTTTTGGGACAGCTAATCTGGCACGCTCACGTAAAATCAGTATTTAGGATCTGCCGTAACGGGAAAGGACATCAGACGCTTTTTTTAGCATTTTTTTTATGCGAAGCGTAACCCATCATATCTGGATAATCATTCGAGAAAACCACTGAAAAAGCGGCAGTCCTTTCCGGGATGACAGATCCGGTGTTTTTACATACGATGGCCCTGAAAGAGCCAAAACCAAAACTTGTTTTTTTTGAAATAATGGTGTTTACTACAAAAAACCACAACCCAAAAGAGGAGAGTGCCATAAGTTTATAGCTGATTCGAGCCCATTCCGCAACAAAAGTTGCGGCCAGAATACCATAAATGCAGGATTACAGGAGGAGTTATGCAGTTTAAGGATTATGCCAGTTTTCATCAAATGCTCTGCGAAACCGTTGAACAACACGCACATTCACCAGCCTATAGGTGGTTTGATGAAAATGCGAATGCCACATCCATAACTTGGCAGGAATTCTACGACCAGGTCAAATCTGTTTCCAAAAGCCTGATCGCACTAGGTGTCGGACACGGTGACAAGGTCAATATTCTCAGCTACACCTCTTATAAATGGGTTCTAACTGATATCGGCAACTTGAGTGTGGGGGTTGCTACTGTGGGCATCTATCAATCCAACCTGCCCGAGGACTGCAAATATATCATCAACCATTCTGACGCGGTACTAGTCTTTGCCGAAGACCAGGCCCAATTGGATAAAATCCTGGAAATCCGGGATGAAATTCCCAACATTCGGAAAGTCATCCTGTTTAACGGCGAATACGATGACGACTGGGTTCTTTCATATGACGAATTTTTAAGCCTGGGCAATGATATTGAAGATGACGCCTTTGAAGCAAGGGTCAAACAGGTTCAATCAGATGATACAGCAGGCCTTATTTACACCTCCGGCACCACAGGAGTTCCCAAAGGTGTGGTTCTTACCCATGACAACCTGACCTACACCTGCCAGTCTGTTTATCAGAGCGGCAAGTTTTATGACGGCGAAGAGATGTTTGTCTTTTTGCCCCTGGCCCATGTTTTTGCAAGAACATGCTGTTATACAGGCATAAAAACCGGAAACCGGACTACATTTGCCAGAAGTATTGATACGCTTTTAGAAGACTTTGGGCTTGCAGCACCCCATTGGTTTATCTCGGTGCCCCGTGTATTTGAAAAAATACACACCAAGATCATTTCCGGTGTGGAGGAAAAAGGCGGAGCAGCCCTCAAGCTATTCAACTGGGCGTGCGAGGTCGGTTCCCAGGTCAGCCAGTTAAAAATTGCCAAACAACCCATTCCCTTTGGACTCAATCTGAAATACAAAATCGCCACCAAACTGATTTTTTCAAAGATCCACAAAGCATTGGGTGGCAATGTTAAATGGTGCATCAGCGGGGCAGCACCTTTGAATCCTGAAATTGCGCGTTTTTTCCACGCAGCAGGGCTTTTGATTCTTGAAGGTCTGGGCATGACAGAAAACACCTCTTTTTCAAATGTGAACCGTCAAGATGACTATGATTTTGGGGTTGTAGGTCCTCCGGGCGTAGGCATCCAGCATAAAATTGCAGATGACGGGGAAGTACTGTTCAATGGCAGAAACGTGATGAAAGAATACTATAAAATGCCGGAAGAAACAGCTGAGACATTTACCGAAGACGGCTGGCTTAAAACCGGAGACTTAGGTTCGATTGACGAAAAGAATGTACTGCAGATTACGGGTCGCAAAAAAGACCTGATTATAACAGCCGGCGGAAAGAATATCGCTCCTTCCAGGATCGAAGGTATCATGGTGACGTCAAAGTACATCAACCAGTTTTGCGTGGTTGGAGATAAGAGAAAATACCTGTCTGCCGTCGCCACCTTGGATGAAGAAAACATCACGGCTTATGCCAAGGAAAAAAGCATTGCATTTGAAGAATATGCAGAACTTTTGGAACATGCTGAGATCAAGGCACTGATCGACAAGGAAATCGCCGAACGCAATACCGGCCTGGCCTCTTTTGAAACAATTAAAAAGGTAGCCCTGGTACCTGAATTTACCATTGAAAACAATATGATGACTCCCACCTTCAAGCTGAAAAAGAATGTCATCATCGATAACTATGACCACGAAATAGAAACACTGTATTCCTAATCATTCAATCTAAGGGCAGCAGGATCAGTCATCCTGCTGCCCTTTTTCTTCACAGTTTCTCATCCAGGGCCATGCGGACGCGTATGGCAAGTGTTTGAAGATCGTAGGGTTTGAACAGCATGGGCGGTGGAGCCCATCTTGTGTCAAAAGACTCGTGTATCTTTTCACTGAACCCCGTACAAAGTATCACTGGCAGCCCCGGGCGCATTCCAATGGCTTTGCCAATCAGCTCTGTACCGGTCATACCGGGCATGGTTTGATCTGTAATCAATAAGTCAATTTCTCCGATATGATTGGTCAGATAAGACAATGCGTCCAAGCTGTTTGTTTTTCCTACGACCCGGTATCCAATGCCCTCAAGCATCTCCTGGGCCATATCCACAATATCCGGTTCATCATCCAGGTAAAGGATTTTTTCCCGGCCCTGGGGCAAATTCACATCTGATACGGGTTTTGCGTTTTCGTCAGACGTGTCTGCCATGGGTAGTACCACTTGAAATTCACTTCCCTGGCCTGGCTGGCTTGCGACATGAATTCCGCCTTTTAAGTTTTTGACAATCCCATGGATCATTGACAGTCCCATTCCGGTTCCCTCGCCCACAGGTTTGGTGGTGTAAAAGGGGTCAAATATCCGGTCAATGACCTCTTTTTCCATACCCTGGCCCGTATCACTGACAGTCAGCCGTACATAGTTGCCTTGTGCAAGTTCCGGAAAAGGGCTTGGTATATTTTTGTTTAGAACGGCTCTTTCTACCGTTACTTTCAATGTGCCGCCTTTTTCCATCATGGCATATCCGGCATTGGAGCAAAGGTTCATGATGATCTGGTGGACCTGAGAAGGATCAGCATTCACTGCAATATCCTTGTCTTCGATTTCCTTTACAATATCAATGGTTGCCGGCAGGGATGCACGGATCAGGGCAAGGATTTCTTTTACTATGAGGCTGACTTTAATTGTTCTTGCATCAAGGCTTTGCTGGCGGCTGAATGTCAGAATCTGTCTGACCAGATCACGTGCCCTATGGGATGCATTTATCACACGGCTCAGCCTGTAATGCATGCGGGACCCTTCCCGGACAGAGGTTATGGACAATTCCGTATATCCTAAAATTGCAGACAAGATATTATTCATGTCATGGGCAATTCCACCTGCCAGAGTACCCATGGCTTCAAGTTTACCTGATTGATTCAGTTTGAATTCAAGGGCTTTTTTCTCTTTTTCTGCAATTTTTCTGGCAGTAATATCACGGGTTACACC
>JAKSAU010000131.1 GCA_022361535.1 Desulfobacterales bacterium | reverse complement strand
CCCTTGCTTTGTATCGCCTCATTGAGACGCGTTTCGGCTAATGTTACCCACTGGATGGCGCCGTCAATCGCACTGGCGCAGATCTGTTTAGACATTCAGAGCTCTCCTGTCCTTCATATCGTAGAGCTTGCGTTCGGTTTGCTGGTTGATCCCCAATTTGTCACGGGCTTCATCGAGTAGCTTAAGAATAGTCTCAGCGGCTGCTAGGGGATCTTCAATGGTATGGAAACGCCCGCCAAAGAGAGACGCTGCTTCCTGGGTAAGAAATTCCACGACCTTCTCCGATCCCCCAATATAGAAGGGATGGCCAAGGATCACATCCACACCCGAGGCCACGAAGTAATTACCAATCGCAATCGCCTTCTCACTCATCCATTCTGGTGCCACACCGACTGCGGGAAGACCCGCCAATGAGTCACCGAGCCCCCCTTCCATCACAACTTGTGTAGCGGACTCAAGGATACGAGAGTTGTCCACACAACTGCCCATATGCAACACCGCCGGAATCCCCACGGTCTCGCAGATCTCACGTAAACCATCACCGGCATACTCCAATGCCGCTTCCGGGGTAAGCATGCCCTGCTTGGCGGAGGCAATGGCGGCACAACCGGTCTTGAGGATCAAAACATTGTGTTTGAGCAGTTCCTTGGTCAGGGTGTTGATATAGGCATCGGTCTTGGTCTTGGGATTATTACAGCCAACAATACCGACGAGGCCTTTGATGCGTCCAGAGATGATACCATCGTTGAGCGGTCGGAAGGAAGCTCGATAAGTCCCCCCCAACATATATTTAATAGCTTCGACGCTGAAGCCCCCTACCAAGGGATTCTTGGCTTCGGGTATCGCTACCTTGGTCGTATCCCGTTTGGCATAGTTATCGATAGCGCGTTTAACTAAATCCTTAGCCGACGTAAAGGCATCGTTTTCATCCAAAGTCAGATGTGTAGCACCGATGGTCTTAGCGATATCTGTGGTCGAAACAACCTCGGTATGATAAGCAGACGCCACCTCCGGTAAACTCGGCATACAGCACTGCACATCAATGATCATCATTTCAACCGCCCCGGTAATG
>JAKSAU010000073.1 GCA_022361535.1 Desulfobacterales bacterium | reverse complement strand
TTTGACAAAGTGGTCACTCTCATCGACAAGACCGGTACCCGGTACCGGATCAAGGCCACCATCGGCACCCCGCTGAGCAAGATCTTCACCCATTACAATATCCACGTCAATGACCAGGACCGGATCGTCATCGGCGGCCCCATGCAGGGATTTGCCACGTTCACGCCCCACCACCCCGTAGTGGCGGACATGGACACGGTCATGATCCAGGACCAGGCCGTTATCCCGGAGCTGTCGGACTATCCCTGCGTCAACTGCGGCAAATGCATCCAGGTCTGCCCGGCCGACATACCGGTCAACCTGCTGGTCCGCTTCCTGGAAATCGACCTGTACGAAGAAGCGGCAGACAAGTATGACCTGGAGTCCTGCATCGAATGCGGGTTGTGTGCCTATGTCTGCACGGCACGAATCCCCCTCTACCAGTACATCCGGTTAGGGAAACACGAACTGCTAAAACTGCGAGCAGATGCTTAAGGGAGACTGCCCATGAATAACATCAAGCTAACCGTTTCCCATGCCCCGTTCTGGCATGACGGAGACAGCCTCTATAAAAGGAATCTGAACATAATCCTGGCCCTGCTGCCGGCCGCCCTGTTCGGTGTGATCCAGTTCGGTGCCACAGCCCTTGGGGTATTGGCCCTGTCCATGTCCACCGCCATGCTCTGGGAATACCTAATGAACCAGGTATCCAAACGGCCCCAGACCATCGGAGACCTGGACGCCGCCGTCATCGGCCTTATCTTCGGCATGATGCTGCCGGCGACCTCCCCCTGGTGGGTGGTGGTTGTCGGAACCTTTGTGGCCGTGATCGTCGGAAAGATGATTTTCGGCGGCATCGGCGCCAATCCGTTTAATCCGCCCGTAATGGGCATGGCCGTACTCATGCTCTCCTGGAAGATGTTCTTCGACTTTGACACGGCCTATGTCAGCTACGAATTCGGCTTTACCGCCCTGGCCCCCCTGGCAGCCGTAAAGGTGCAGGGTGCTTCGGCCGCCGAACTCTTCCCCCTGGGCAGCCTGCTCATGGGTCAGGAAGTGGGCGC
>JAKSAU010000929.1 GCA_022361535.1 Desulfobacterales bacterium | reverse complement strand
CCCCATAATAACCGTAACTTACCAATTTTTTAATTATTATCAAAAAGGGAGTGGGGCGAGCAACCCCACTCCCCATTACTGCGTCCGCGATAATTATTGGGCGGTGGCCGCTGCCCGCTCCTCCTGGCTCATGTTTGCCAGGCGTTCCACCTCTTTCACATCCAGGCCCAATCCTTTAGCCACCCTGCTTCCGTAGTCCGCATCAGCCTTATAGAAGATGGCGCACTGGCGAAGCTGAATGCGTTTTTGGGCACCCGCCAAATGACCCACGATGTTGCCCACCAGGTTTTCCCGGTCCTGGTCGGTCATCACCTGGCGGTACAGGTTGCCGGCCTGCACAAAATCGTCATTGGGAAAAGTGTATTCATAGTGGTCAGCATCGCCTTCCAAGGCAATGGGCGGTTCCTTGGCCGCGGCGTCCGGAGCCGGGCCGCCCATGGAGTTAGGCCAATAATTGGGGCCAGAACCGCCGCCGTCATCCACCCGCATGAAGCCGTCGCGCTGATAGCTGGTCTCGGGCGCGTTTTTGGGCTGGTTCACCGGGATGAGGTGATAGTTGGGTCCCAGACGGTGTATGTGGGTGTCATGATAGGAGAAAAGCCTGGCTTGCAGCATCTTGTCCGGGCTGGAGGCGATGCCGGGCACCAGATTGCCCGGGCTGAAGGCGGCTTGCTCCACCTCGGCGAAATAGTTCACCGGGTTGCGGTTCAACACCATCTTACCCACCGTGACGGGCGGCACCTCGCCATGGGGCCATACCTTGGTTATGTCGAATATATCCCAGCCAAAGTCCTTGGCCTGCTCCGGGGTGAGTATCTGCATCTCCAGGGTCCAGGAGGGATAATCACCCTTTTCTATGGCCTGATACAGATCGCGGGTGGCGTGATCCGGGTCTTTGCCCTTGAGCGCCTCGGACTCCTGCTGGGTCAGGTTCTTGATGCCCTGATCAGTCTTGAAATGATACTGCACCCAGACGTACTCGCCTTTTTGGTTGTACCACTTAAAGGTGTG
>JAKSAU010001121.1 GCA_022361535.1 Desulfobacterales bacterium | reverse complement strand
TTCCTTGCCTGCACTGGATTTTTTCTTTGCGGTTCCGGCCTGATCCTGTGCATCTTGATCCAAAACAACATATTGCTGTCCGTTGAGAATAATAAGTTTACCCTGTTCAGTGGGTTTAACCCAGGCAGTTACCTGGCATCCGTTTACGGTCAAAAAGAGTTTCTCATTTGAAATCCGCTTGAACTCTAATGAATACTCGGCATCACCCAATACGACGCCAGCTTTATCATCCTTGGATGACTGAACATCCAAATTCATGGATTCATTGTTCACATCCAGATTGTATTCCATTTGTTACCTCCTTAATATCCTGCCGCTACAACTTCCAGTTGCCCAGGGTCTCAAAGGGATTATTACCTGCAGTACCCGGGTGTCCTGCCTGGACTAGGGACGCTGATTGTTTTGCGCATAGCTCATCTGCAATAAAGGCAAGGCAGGCCAGATCCGTATCATTACCGGATGGCGACCAGTCAGAAAAATGGGTATCGATAAAATCCGTAAACACTTCTGCATTCCTGAATGCTTCACAGTCCAGGACATCGGCTAAAAAATCGACAGGGGTTCTGACGCCTATGACCACATAGTTGGCAAGGGCCTTGATCATTTTGGAAATGGCCTGGTCCCGGGTTTCAGCATGAACCGTCAGTTTAGATAAAATCGGATCGTACTCCACTGGCACTACAGCACCTGTGTAAACGCCTGCATCATTTCTGATACCAGGGCCGGAGGGGGCTTCATAGTATTCGATCTTACCCGGGCTTGGAAAAAATCCGTTTTCAGGATCTTCAGCATAAATCCGGCACTCAATTGAATGTCCCCGGGCAAAAATGTCACCTTGCGTCAAAGCCAAGGGCCGACCAGAGGCGACCAAAATCTGCTGACGAACCAGATCAACGCCTGTCACACATTCGGTGACCGGGTGCTCCACCTGGAGACGGGTATTCATCTCAAGAAAATAAAAACGCCCCTTGTTGTCCAAAAGAAACTCTACTGTACCGGCATTCACATATTCTGCTGCCCGTGCAGCATCGCAAGCCGCACGCCCCATCCTCTCTCTTAAGTCAGGATCCACAGCCATGGACGGAGTTTCCTCGATAATTTTCTGGTGCCGGCGCTGAATAGAACATTCGCGCTCCAGTAGATGAATGGTATTGCCGTGATCGTCTGCCAAAACCTGGAATTCAATATGACGGGCCTGGGTAAAAAATTTTTCAAGATAGACGCGGCCGTCGCCAAACGCGTTTACGGCTTCCCTTGATGCGGCTTCTAAGGCCTCGTTCATCTCGCCCGGGGAGTTGACTACACGAATCCCTTTGCCGCCGCCGCCGGCACTGGCCTTGATGAGTACCGGATAGCCCATTTCATCGGCTTTTTCCAACATATCAGTAATGGTGTACTCTTTACCGGACAAACCTGGTATAACCGGCACATCTGCATCAATCATGATCTGCCGGGCAGTCAGTTTATCTCCCATGTCCCTGATCACCTTGGCAGAAGGACCGATAAATATGATATCAGCATCAGCGCACTTTTGGGCAAACTCATAATTTTCAGACAGGAAACCGTATCCCGGATGAATGGCCTGGGCTTGAGTCTCCTTTGCAGCTTCAATAATCCGGTCCATATTCAGATAACTTTTGCCGGGGTCTGCAGGTCCTATAAAAACGGCTTCATCTGCTTCAATGCGGTGAAGGGCTGTTTCATCTGCCTCGGAATAAACAGCAACGGTCTTGATGCCCATATCTTTACAGGTCTGGATAACCCGGACTGCTATTTCACCCCTGTTTGCAATGAGTATTTTTTCAAACATGGCGCCTCCTTTACATCCTGAATACGCCGTAGCCGTATTCTTCACTGTGCAATGGTGCATTCAGGGAAGCAGAAATCCCCAAGCCCAGCACATCCCTGGATTTTGCCGGATCAATAATGCCGTCATCCCAAAGCTGGGAAGTGGAGTAATAGGCATCACCCTCTTTAAGGGCATTGGCGACCACAGGCTCCCGGATTGCCTCCTGTTCTTCTTTGGTCATTTCCGGCTGTCCCATGCGTTTGCGCTGGTCATTTGTAATGGTGATAAGCACATCTGCAGCCTGTACCCCTCCCATTACACCGATCTGGGCATTGGGCCACATCCACAACATCCTGGGTGAATAGGCCCGTCCGCACATGGCATAGTTGCCTGCGCCAAAGGACGCCCCCACGATCATGGTAAATTTGGGCACAGAGCAATTGGACACAGCATTGACCATCTTGTGTCCGTCTTTGGTAATACCACCTTTTTCATAGGCCTTGCCCACGATAAATCCGTTGATGTTCTGGATAAAGACCAAAGGAATTTTGCGTTTGTCGCAAAGTTGAATAAATTGTGTGCCTTTCTGGGCACTTTCAGAAAAAAGAATACCGTTATTGGCAAGAATACCAACTGGGTATCCGTGAATGTAAGCCCAGCCTGTCACCAGGGTGGGACCGTACATTTCCTTGAATTCAAGAAATTCACTGCCGTCCACCACCCTTGCGATCACTTCCCTTATATCATAGGGCTTTGACAGATCCGGGCTGACAATACCGTAAAGCTCCTTGGGATCATATATGGGCGCTTTGGGTTCACGCACAGACAGTTTTGACTTTTCATTGTCCGGCAGATTTTTAACAATCTTTCGGATCATGGCAATGGCCTCAGTGTCATCTTCGGCAAAATAGTCAGACACCCCGGATTCCTGGCAATGGACAATTGGCCCGCCCAGCTCATCAGCGGTTACCTCATCTCCGGTGGCAGCTTTTACAAGGGGCGGTCCGCCTAAAAAAATGGCGCCATGCCCTTTGACATGGACAATCTCATCACACATGGCCACACCATAAGCGCCGCCAGCTGTACACAATCCCATCACACCTACAATTTGGGGGATGCCCATTTTGGACATCCGGGCCTGGTTAAAAAAGACCCGTCCACCGTCATCAATATCCGGGAAGATCTCGGACTGCATGGGCAGATAAGCCCCGGCTGAATCCATCAGGTTTATAAAGGGAAGCCTGTTTTCCATGGCAATGGTCTGGCATCTTAAGGTCTTTTTCACGGACATAGGATACATGGAGCCGCCCTTGATGGTGGCGTCATTCATTGTGATCATGCACTCTTTGCCCCCAACCATTCCAATACCGCTGACAAGCCCAGCTTTATGTATTTTACCGTCGTACAGGCCTTTTGCAGCAAGGGGAGCGACCTCAAGAAACGGGGTATTTCGATCCAAAAGCAGTTCAAGCTTCCTTGCCGCAGGAATCTTGCCCGACTCTTTTTGCCTTTTAATGGCTTTTTCTGATCTTTGGTTCATGGCGATATCAAGATTCTCATCCAGATTCGCCACAAGATCGGTCATTTCTTTATAATTGGTTTGATACGTTTCCGAGTTGACATCTATCCGGGTATCAATCACATCCATACCGATTCTTCCTTTT
>JAKSAU010001240.1 GCA_022361535.1 Desulfobacterales bacterium | reverse complement strand
TTTGACAGGGTGTCATAGAAAAGCAGGTTGCCTGAACTGTCATACCCTTCAGCGTTTCCGCCTGCCAGATCCACCTCGCCATAAGCGAACTTATCTATACTGTCCAGGTATTCATAATCGATCTCATCTTTGTCGCTTCCCCGGCCATTGATCGTATCATCACCAAGTGTAAGCACAAAGACGTCGCCTGCTGAATCATTGGTTCCATAAAGCACATCATCATACTGGGATCCGCCTGTAACCCTGATATCTACAAGTGTATCCGTATCCCCCCAACCATCGGTGGCAAATCCTGCTTCCAGATCCACGTAAACACCGGACGGATCTTCAATATACATGGCCCCGACCTCTTCATAGCTTGAATTGGGCGGACCGATAATAGTGTCACTACCCTCCATACCGGATGCATACCAATGGATATCATCATATGAACCGGTGAGATCGGCTTTTATTGAGATAGTATCATCGTATGCAGAGCCAATGATCCCTGAAATGTTATCCAAGGTATCTGTTCCTCCCCAGCCATCAGTAACTTTGGAGCCTGCATAGCTACCCACACCGCCTGAATAAGTATATAGAATGTTAACAGTTACAGGCCCAGGATCATCTTTATATACTGCCTCATTGCCAGGGTATTCAGATGGCTCGTCTCCGCCGATCAACGTATCATTTCCTGCTCCACCGATCAGGCGGTCACTACCACTGCCCCCATCCAGGATATCGTCTCCGGCATTGCCGAAAAGCCAGTCATCACCGCCAAGGCCTAAAATAGTATCGTTGCCGTCCCCTCCCTCCAGGATATCATCTCCTGAAGTGCCAAAGATAGTCAGATCGTTAGAAGTATTGTCTGATTCTTCGACCGATGTCTCGGCATCATCCGAAATAACTGATGAATCAATAGGTGTTTGGGAGGCATCAAATTCAGCAGGTATAGCAAACAAATCAGGCATTTCAGAAAAAGAGACCATGGGCTCAACCATCACTACAGCTTCAGGCTGTATATCATCCTGGGCATCTTCTGTACTCAACTCTTCTTCAGGCACACCCTCTTCACCGGTTTGCTGATCTTCTGCTTCAGCTTCTTTCCGGGCGTTTTC
>JAKSAU010000555.1 GCA_022361535.1 Desulfobacterales bacterium | reverse complement strand
TAAAAGCACAACGAATTGCGGAGATGCGTTTCCTTCGTGGTCACTTTCACTTTGAAGCTAAGAAGATCTATGGCAGTATCTGTTGGATTGATGAATCAGTAGATACTAAGGAAGAATTTTACCTAGTTACAAATTCTGACCTTAGCGATGCCGAACAGTGGGCTAAAATTGAAGATGACTTTAAAGCAGCAGCTCAAGGATTACCTTCTTCACAAGTTGATGAAGGTAGACCAACAAATATGGCTGCAAAAGCATATCTGACCAAATGCTACATCTTCCAACAGAAATGGGCTGAGGCCAACACCACAGCTGATGAAGTGATTAGTTCTGGAGCATATAACCTGCAACCAAATTTCAGAGATGTATTCCTTCCTGAAAATGATAATGGCACAGAGATAATATTTGCAGTTCAGAATACAATGAATGATGGATCTCCAAGTAACTACAACGGGTCAATTGGTGATCGTTTGATGCCTCCCGGAGGACCTTATCCCGGTTATGGCTTCCTACGTCCATCACAGAACCTGGTGAATGCCTATAAAACAAATGTAGATGGCTTACCTAGCATGGATAATGTTGATCTTACCAATGATGATAATGTAGACCCTCGAATTGATCATACATTAGCACGTCCCGGGATTCCTTATTTTGATCTTCAGGTTTACGATTGGACACCACGTGAAGCTTCTGTTTATGGTCCTTACAGCCCTAAGAAAAGAATGATTTCAAAAAATTCGCCTTATTATCTTCCTTCATGGCCTTACGTAACTGCAGTGAATTATTATGTAATACGTTATGCTGATCTGTTGCTATGGAAAGCAGAAGCGGCTATTGAGACCAATGATCTGGAAGCTGGACGTCAGTACATCAATAGGGTGCGTAACAGGGCCAAAACCAGTTATTACGTTCAAACGATGGATGGATCTGCTGATGCAGGAAACTACCGGATCAACACATATGACACTGCTTTTGGCTCGAAAGCTGAAGCATTAACTGCCCTGCAGCTTGAGCGTCGTTTGGAGTTGGCTCATGAAGGACATCGTTTCTTTGATTTGGTTCGTTGGGGAGTTGCCGCTCAGGTGATGAATGATTATTTTACCTCAGAAAAACGTTTACGTTCGCACCTGGTTAATGCAGCTTTTGTTGCAGGAAAACATGAGTATCAACCAATTCCACAAAGTCAAATTGACCTTTGCCAGGGAAATATGGTGCAAAATCCAAATTATTAGTTAGATCATAAGTTAATTGGAATATCTCGAAATAATTGGAGTAGGAATTAAAGAGATAACTAACTAACCCTGAGCCCTTCGTTTCCATAACGAGGGGCTCTTAAATCAGTAAGACTATGATTTCAGGATCAGTTAGCCGATGGAGAACTGAATTGGGAAGGGATCTGATCTTTTCAAAAGATCAGATCCCTTAATTCGGATTCTTTGTTTATAAACATAAAACCCTACTGACATACTGTTGTCACT
>JAKSAU010000029.1 GCA_022361535.1 Desulfobacterales bacterium | reverse complement strand
GATTTGCAGCTTGATGATTATCCTTATCATTATTGGAATAGTGCTGAGCGGAAGGGGTATTCTGGTGTTGCTGTTTTTTCTAAGGTTAAGCCTATTGATGTTGTTTATGGGATTGGTCTTTTGGATGAGGAGGGGCGTGTGATTACTTTGGAGTTTGAGGATTATTTTTTGGTGACTGTTTATACACCCAATTCTAAGCGAGGTCTAGAGAGGGTTGATTTTAGGCATCAGGAGTGGGATGTTAAGTTTTTGGAGTATTGTCGGAATTTGTCTAAGCCTGTTATTTTTTGTGGGGATTTGAATGTTGCGCATAGGCCTATTGATCTTAAGAATGATAAGTCTAATATGACTACGTCAACTAAGCCGGGGAATGCTGGGTTTACTGATAAGGAGCGAGAGGGGTTTGATAATATTGTAGATGCTGGGTTTATTGATTCTTTTAGGCATTTTAATCCGACGGAGGAGAAGTATTCTTGGTGGAGTTATATGTTTAAGGCTAGGGAGAATAATGCTGGGTGGCGTATTGATTATTTTTGTGTTAATAATGCTTTGAAGAGTCGGATGAAATCTGCTGATATTTTGACTGAGGTGATGGGGTCAGATCATTGTCCTGTGGTTTTGGAGTTGTTTGATTGATTGGTTTTTATTTATGATTTTTTTATTTGAATATTTTCGTAGGTTCTGTTATTAAGTTGTCTTGGTTTATGTATTTGACTCTAATTGTGTTTGGAGTCTTAATGTAATTTATAAAGTGGAATTACTTTATAGGAGTGTTATGTAAGATGGAGGTTTTGAGTTTATGAAGAAGAATAGTTATAAGACTTTTGTTTGGATTGGTGCTGTTGCTTTGGCATTTGTTTTTGTTTTGTTGCTTTCAGGTGTTTTTGATAATGAGGAATCTGGTGTTGATGTAGTTATTTCTACTGAGCCTGATGATGGAATTGGTGATGGAGCTGAGTCTTTGGATGCTGTGTTGTGTCGTGATGGTGGCGGTACTTGGTTGGAGGATTTTAGAGAGTGTGAGGGTATTTCTGAGACTGATTGTAATTCTATGGGAGGAAGTTATGATGCTTGTGCTAATGCTTGTAGAAATGATCCTGAGGCAGAGGCTTGTATTTTGCTTTGTGTTCCTGTTTGTAAGGTGGGTGTAATTAATGATAAGGTTTTTGATTTTAATTCTTGTGAGGTCGCCGGAGGCGCTGTTATGGAGAGTTATCCTAGGCAGTGTTCTTATGATGGGATGCATTTTGTTGAGAAGATTGTTT
>JAKSAU010000748.1 GCA_022361535.1 Desulfobacterales bacterium | reverse complement strand
TACCCCTAATATGAAATTAAATGGCTTTGTATTATTGGCAGTTGTAACCGTGTTTTTGGTAAGTTGCTGCCCGGAAACCAACACCCAGCAGATCGAGAATGAAATTCCCAAACACCATACCTGGTTGGATGCTCCACCTATGGGTTGGAATAGTTTCGACGCATACGGAAGTCGTATAAACGAAAAAGAATTTAAGGATCATGTAGATTTTATTGCAGAAAAATTAAAGCCACACGGATACGAATACGCAGTTATTGATTACATCTGGTACCACGATGAACCTGGCAACTGGGATAACCCAAAGAAACGTTTTGGTCATCCTAATTTACAAATGGACGATAATGGTCTGCCACTTCCCTCCGAAGATATGAATATGGACGAATATGGGCGACTGTACCCCTCTCCTGTTCGTTTTCCTTCCACTGCTGAAACCAAAAGCTTTAAACCAATTGCCGACTACGTACATAGCAAAGGGTTAAAGTTTGGAATTCACATTATGCGCGGTATTCCACGTCAAGCTTATCGGGACAATACCCCTATTTTCGGAACCGAAATAAAAGCTAAAGATATTGCCGAACCTTGGGATACCTGTAACTGGATGAACCACATGTACGGTATTGATGGTTCAAAAGAAGGTGCGCAGGAATATTACAACAGTATTTTTAATTTGTATGCTGAATGGGGAATTGACTTTTTGAAAGCGGACAACATGATGTTCCCCGAGTATCATCCGGATGACATTGAAATGATGCGAAAAGCGATTGACCAAACGGGTCGTAAGATAATTTTTAGTGTCTCTAACGGAGAAGCTCCTTTTGCATGGGCAGAACATTTAAATGCCAATACCAACCTCTGGCGTATCTCAAGCGATTTCTGGGACGAATGGGACCGATTACATCACAACTTCGGCCTGTTAAATGCCTGGTCCGGTTACATTGGAGGAGGTACCTACCCCGATGCCGACATTATACCTTTCGGTAAGGTTTCTTTGGATGGCCGTCCTCATGGACCGGAGCGTTGGACGAAGTTTACTCCCGTTGAACAACAAACATTAATGACGCTGTGGAGCATTGCGCGTTCACCTCTTTTGCTTGGTGCCGATTTGTACACCATCGACCAAGCTACACTCGACCTGCTTACCAACGACGAAATTTTAGCGGTGAATCAGAAAAGTGAGAACAACAGGCAAGTATATATTAAAAACGGACGCATTGTTTGGCTTGCCGATATTCCTGGAACAGAAGACAAGTATGTAGCTCTTTTTAATACCACTGAAGAAGAACTACCCGTGTTTTTTGCCTTTGAATTAATGCACCTTCGTAATAAATATGAGGTAAGAGACTTGTGGAATCACAAAAATTTGGGCATGATGGATAAAGAAATAAAAGTAAACCTCCCTGCTCACGGTTCAGCCATGTTCCGCATGACTTTGGTTGAATAATTAATTACTTTA
>JAKSAU010000682.1 GCA_022361535.1 Desulfobacterales bacterium | reverse complement strand
GTTAAGGGCAGAAGGTGATAACGTTTATGTGATTGATCCTGGACTGGATGCAAAGAAGACCCATGACATTTTTTATGGAGGTGACCGCAAAGTTGCCAATGGGATCAAAGGAGAAATAAAAACTTTAACTGGAAAAGGGAAGCCGAAAACAATTAATAACGCAGTTAAAAAAGCAGTATATCAATTAGAGAAAAACAATAACGGAGGAAAAGGAACAATATTTATAGAAAATGTTTCTAAACAGAGTCATGAGAAAGTTGTAGAGACTTTAAATAGAATAGAAATCCCTCAAGATATCGAAATTATAGTAACATCTCCATAGTAAAAATATGTCAAAGTACTACACAAATATTTTTGTAGAAAATATCGATCCTGACGAAGTTGTCCAGCTTTTTAAAAAATACTATTGTATTAAGCAAATAAAAGTTAATGAAGAACAACGGTTTATCGGATTTTATTTGTCAATTAACGAAATTGAGAATGAAAAGTTATTTAATGAAGACGATGATTTACCTCAAGAAGTAGCAAGTGCTTCTTACAAAACAGAAATTTCGTTATGGAGTTCAGAGCGTTATGAAATGTCTGTATTAATTCCGAATACTGTAAATATTTGTAGGATGCTCTCTCTAAAATTAAAAACAAACGTAATTACTTTTTTAGAAGAATTTGAAATATTTCTATGCAGTTATAAAAACGGAAAATTGATTTTTTCAAATTTTTCAGAATTGCCAAAATGGAGCTGGAAGCATCCAAATTTATAATAATCATAAAACCAGGGTCAGATTTTGAAATCAGGATAAATCAGGTGACAATACTTATTTATTTGAAAATCAATGTGAATGCAGAAGTGCTATGCTAGTCCATTTCTTTAACTTGATTTGAAATGAAACTCAGCTGTTTGCGGATAACCGGCTAAAGGTCTGAGTCATAAATATTACCTTCTTTGGGTTTATCAGAAATACAATATAGTTCGCTAGTCATAACGCTACCGTTTTAACAATTAGTTATTTCAAACTTTCTTAAAGGAGAAAAGAAAATGAAAAAAACCTATATTACAATATTGTCTATCATAGCTATTTTGTTGATTCAGATAAATATCTTCGCAGAGACATTTTCGATATCAGCAGGAATTCCAGTCAGTCATGTTGTGAATACAACCGACCTAGACTTTGAAGTGGAAAGTGTTACTGGTGGGTTAGTACACTTAAAATTGCCGATTATGCTTGGATTTGGTGTCGAATCTTATGTGACAAAAGTCGAAGATTTTTCAACTTACGGAAATGCCACCATCACAACCAATGGATTATGGTAACGGTAAATCGAAGATCTAATTCGATGCCTGAACAAGGTGCTATCGAGAGTTTTATAGACCGACTTACTAGCTATATAAGTGAAGTTGATAAAAATTGGGTGAATTCTATTAAACCTGCAAGTCGAGAATCTGTTGACCAATTAAAACGCACTTCAAGAATAGAGGAAAAAGGTCACGGTATACCAACATCTTACCAAAAATATTTGGAGTACATGGGAGAGAATGATGGCGGTCTCTTGAGTGATTACATTATGGCTGATACTTCATTAACAATGCTTTGTGATTACTACAATGAAGAGCTGAACTTTGAGCCTGAATCAGTTAATCCTGAAATACTTGTATTCGGACTTTCTCATATGGCGGATCAATTGTCATTTGATTTAAGACACAATGAAGAGCCTGTCATTATTGAATCGGTTGATGGTGAGATTTATGAGAGGTTATCAGAAAATTTTGAAAAGCTTCTATTTCAAAGTGCTTTTAATAAAGTGGAAAAAATTCGATTTCCTTTCTACGCTCCTTTTGGTGGCTCCCAAGATATGTTAAAAGCAGCGCTAAAAAAAGGTCAAACTGAAGACATATTTGAAATTGTCAATGAACTAGCTGAAATAGAAAAATTCAGCAAAGCCTGGTTTAGTGATTTCAGACATTATATAGGGCATCGAGAAGATATAAGATTCATGGTTGAAGACAGAAAAGGTAGTATGACTTTAATTGTGTTTGGAACATGCGAGCATTATGTGACATCGATTGGAAACGTTTTAGCTTCAGCGATTGGAGCCAAGTAAAGGGGTCACCCATTAGGTAAATAAAGGGGGAATGGTTTCCAAAAAAGGGGTCAGGCTTGCGTTTTTGCTTAATTATCTTAGAGTGCTGAAAAAACAGCTTTAAGATCTTAAATCTCGCAATACCGACTGCCGAATCATGGCACGAAAACCACGAAAAAGCGGGGTCAGGTCTTTAATTTTGACATTTCTTCTTGGTCCTTTTTAGCACAGCTATATATTTACAATTATTCATTTTTTTTATCAAACCCAAAACTATTTCGAGAGGTACAAATGTTTAGAGTTTTGAAAAAGTTTAAATTTCTTTTACTTGGCTCATTATTGATAATTCCACAAATCTCCTTTGCTGAGCTGGCAGTCCGGCCTATGTTACCAAAAGGAAATTTATCTAATCTGGGTATGACCTGGAACGAGTCCTATTTTTCCCGCATGTCCTGGGGAGCACCATACGAAATGGATGATGGGGAAATGCGAGCTTATCTTGACTACTGGCTATTCCAGGGATTTGATCAAATAGACACAGATGAAAGACACGAGTCAAAAGGGTATTATGCAACACCAGGTTTTGATTACAAACTTCCTATTGGTTATTTATCAGCTGGCATCAATCAATACAGCGAAAAAAAAGAAAGAACCAAATGGGCGGACTCTGATCCTGATGACTACGAAGAGAATAATGAATATAATGGACGAGATATTGCCCTGCAGTATATCCATGAAATAACGGAAGAAACAACGTTTGGCATTTTACTTATTAACAAGTATTTCCGTCATGAAAAAACTGAATCAACTGCGACCGACAAAAGTGGTCAAGGCGAGACTTCTTTTCTGGTTTACACGCTATTTTCAAGGATCAAACTCAGTGAGTTATTTTCTCTGGGAGCATCCCTCGATTCTCCGGTTAATCAAAAAATCGACATGGATGGCGAATATTCAAATTCACCCTGGAACTATGGTAACGGGACAAGACTAAATCTTGCATTGGGAATTCAAAATGAAAAATTTGGAATTGAAGTCGCGATGCATTACGAGGCAGAGCAAGCGGAAACCTATGATGGTAAAACGACTGGAATATCCTTATTTGGTGAGTTTTTGATTGGTGACAGCTTATCGTTGTTGTTTAAATTCGCACAAAACAACGAGGAAGAAGTTAAGTATAAAGGAACTAAATTCGATCCTTGGGAACATGGTTTCATCCTTTATGGGGCAAAACTGGATACCGATATAGGAACCTTTGCCGGAGATATCAGGTATAATCTTACCACTAATGACGACGACGACTCATACGGCACGGGCTTCGCGCAATTGTCTTATGTGCTTGGTTTTTAAGCTGTAAGCACCGATTGGTAAATATGCATATATATATCAATGAAAGCAAACCCAACCAAAATCCAATTTTAATTTCTATGACCGATTGAAATTAAGCATAAAAAAGTGGGTGAATGTTTTTCACCCATTTGTCACTCTTCTCAGTTTTTCAATTCTTCATTAAATAAAGGGTAGAGTAGGGGACAGTAAGCCCAGTCCCCCCTCATCAAACCGTGCATACGGTTTTCCCGTACACGGCTTTCCGATGTTTTTCACTTAAAAGCATGCACTTTCTTCCAGCCTGCCGTGGTTGGTATTTTATAAAGGGGTC
>JAKSAU010001153.1 GCA_022361535.1 Desulfobacterales bacterium | reverse complement strand
TCATCCAACTTTTTCAGGTTTTCTGCAGTACCTCGTCCAAAAAGAATTTGAGAAGCCTCAACTGCCATTTCGTAATCTTCACGCGAATGCACCATTACGGTCACTTCCTCAGCTAATTTTTTCTGAAGTTCGCGCATATGCGGTGCCTCCTGGTGTTTTACCACAAGCCCTTCAACTTCTTCTTTATTTAAAAGGGTAAATATCTTGATGTACTTCTCAGCATCTTCATCAGAAGTATTCAACCAAAATTGATAGAATTTGTAAGGTGAAGTTAATTTAGGATCAAGCCAAACATTACCACTTTCGGTTTTACCAAACTTAGTTCCATCTGCCTTTTTAATTAACGGGCAAGTTAGGGCAAACGCTTCTCCACTTTCCTTACGGCGGATCAACTCAGTACCTGTGGTAATGTTACCCCACTGGTCAGAACCACCCATTTGAAGCTTACAGTTTTTCTCGCGATATAAGTGCAAAAAGTCTGTTCCCTGAACCAATTGATACGTAAATTCAGTAAATGACATACCAGCTTTGGATTCTTCCCCCAAACGTTTTTTCACACTATCCTTGGCCATCATATAATTCACCGTAAGGTGCGTGCCAATGTCACGAATAAACTCAAGGAAACTGAATTCTTTCATCCAGTCGTAGTTGTTAACCAACTCGGCTGCATTTGGAGCATCAGACTCAAAATCAAGGAATTTAGCTAGCTGTTCTTTCAGGCAATTCTCGTTGTGGCGCAATGTTGCTTCGTCAAGCAAGTTACGCTCCTGCGATTTCCCGGATGGGTCACCAATCATTCCGGTTGCACCACCAACTAAAGCAATCGGTTTGTGCCCGGCAAGTTGAAAATGTTTCAACATCATCACACTTACTAAATGCCCAATATGTAGTGAATCTGCAGTTGGGTCAATTCCAACATAAGCAGCTGTCATTTCTTTATCCAGTTGTTCTTTAGTTCCGGGCATCATGTCATGGATCATGCCCCTCCAGGTAAGTTCGTCAACAAAGTTCATGGTAAAAAATTTTCGGCAAAGATATAAAATGATCGCATCCCTCAGGATGAATAATACTGATTAATACCATTCTT
>JAKSAU010000486.1 GCA_022361535.1 Desulfobacterales bacterium | reverse complement strand
GGTAACTGCCTGGGTTAAACCCACTGAACAGGGTAAACTTATTATTCTCAACGGACAGCAATATGTTGTTTTGGATCAAGATGCACAGGATCAGGCCGGAACCGCAAAGAAAAAATCCAGTGCAGTGCAGGAACCTGATACGGTAACACCTCCCATGCCGGCCATTGTTATCCAGGTTCCAGTATCTAAAGGGGATATGGTGAAAAAGGGCGATACGGTTGTGGTGGTGTCGGCCATGAAGATGGAGACGTCACTTAAAGCTCCCTACAGCGGAAAAGTATGTCAAATAAGCGTGGCTGAAGGTGACAAGGTGATGCCCGGTGATATTCTCGTGGATATTGAAAAAGTCAAAGATGAGGAAACCGTATGAGCGATTTAATCTATGAGAAAAAAGACCATATTGCATGGCTCTGCATCAACCGGCCCAAACAGGGGAACACCATCAGCCCTGAGGCGATTGCCTTGTTTTCCGAATACTTGGATGATGCACAGATGGATAAAAATGTTAGGGTTGTTTGCCTGACCGCCCAAGGGGACCGGATTTTTTGCTCGGGAGCAGATTTAGGGGGGGCCATGCAGGCGTCCGAGGAAGAAAAACAGCAAATATTTAATGCCTATGCAAATCTATTAGAACAGATTGTACAATTCCCTAAACCAACTGTGGCAAAGGTCAACGGTCACTGCCTTGCAGGGGGGACAGGCTTTATGCTGGGCTGTGATATCGTAATTGCCCGTGAGGATGCAAAGTTCGGCACCCCGGAGGTAAACGTGGGCCTGTTTCCCATGATGATCGGCCCCCTGATTTTCAGGAACGTGCTTCGCAAAAAAGCCATGGAAATGATTTTGCTGGGAGAAAAACTGACTGCTGCTCAGGCTCTGGATATGGGCATGGTCACACGGGTTTATCCGGCTGATAGTTTTGACGCAGAGACGGCTACCATTTTGGAGACGATCGCTGGCAAAAGTCCTATTGGACTTCGTTTGGGTAAAGAGGCCTTTAATGCGTGCGAGGGGGTAGAGTTGCCCCAGGCCCTTTTAAAACTGTCCCAGGGACTTCAGCAGGTGGCTGCCACAAAGGATGCCGTAGAAGGGATCACCGCCTTTATTGAAAAACGAAAACCGGTATTTACGGGGGAATAACTGCCATGGGTCATTCAAAACAGCCATTGATCATTGCCAATTGCAGCGGATTCTTAGGAGACCGGATGACAGCCGCCAAAGAAATGGTAGAAGGCGGGCCCATTGATGTGCTCACCGGGGATTATCTTGCCGAACTGACCATGGCTCTGTTGTTTCGCATGAAAATGAAATCCCCTGAAAAAGGGTATGCAGCTCCTTTTTTAAAGCAGATGGAAGCGGTTATGGGGCCTTGCCTTGACAAAGGTATAAAGGTGGTGGCCAATGC
>JAKSAU010000279.1 GCA_022361535.1 Desulfobacterales bacterium | reverse complement strand
CAAAAAGGGCAAGGGTTACGAACCTGCAGAAAAAAATCCTGTCTATTTTCATGGGGTCGGGTCTTTTGCCGTAGACACGGGCAAAAGCAACAAAAAGAATAGCCCCCTGCCCTCCTATACATCTGTGTTCGGTGATCATATGATCCGGTTAGCCCATGAAAATGATAAAGTAGTTGCAGTTACAGCAGCCATGCCTGAGGGCACTGGTTTGACCAAATTTTCAGAAGAATTTCCAGATCGATTTTTTGATGTGGGTATTGCGGAACAGCATGCAGTAACCTTTGCTGCAGGACTTGCATCAAAGGGGGCAAAACCGGTTGTTGCTATCTATTCTACATTTTTGCAACGTGCATATGACCAGATATTACACGATGTTTGTATCGACGGTCATTCTGTGGTGTTTGCCCTTGATCGTGGTGGAATTGTCGGTGAAGACGGCCCAACTCATCATGGCCTATTTGACTACTCTTATCTTAGGTCTATGCCGAATATGACGGTGATGGCCCCTATGGATGAGAACGAACTTGCAAGGATGCTGAGAACGGCTATAGAGTCTGATGGTCCTATTGCCCTCCGTTATCCAAGAGGATTGGGTCAGGGCGTAGAAATTGATCCTAAAGCACCAACCCTTAAAATGGGCAAAGCTCAAATACTTCGTAATGGATCTGACCTACTTATTCTTGCAGCGGGCCGGCCTGTAAATGATGCCATGGAAGCGGCAGACCAACTTTCTGAAAAAGGTATTGAAGCTACAGTGGTTAATGCGCGCTTTGTAAAGCCTTTGGATTCAAGCCTGTTTCTTGAACTGGCCGGAAAGATTAAAAAAGTTGTAACCGTTGAGGAGCACGTATTGGCAGGTGGGTTTGGTTCTGCTGTGCTTGAATTGTTCACGGATTCCGGGCTAAATGAAGTTATGGTTCAACGTGTTGGTATTAAAGACGTCTTTGTTGAGCACGGGCCGCAGAATCAGCTTAGAAAAGATTACGGGGTGGAGACAAAAGCTATTGTAAAGGCCGGATCACAGTTATATGGCAAAGGGTAAAGGGGTGAAAAAAAGACTGGACCTGGTCTTGGTTGAAAAAGGTTTGATCCGTTCAAGAGATCGTGCCAAAGCTATCATTATGGCCGGCAATGTCTTGGTCAATGATATCAGGGTCGATAAACCCGGGACACAGATAAAATCCGATGCTGTAATAAAGGTCAAGGAAGAGGATCACCCCTATGTTAGCCGCGGCGGCCTTAAACTTGAAAAAGCATTGGATTATTTTCCTGTATCAGTGCAAGACGCTGTGTGTATGGATGTGGGGGCGTCAACCGGCGGATTTACAGATTGTTTGCTTAAAAACGGCGCAAAAAAAGTCTTTTCAGTGGATGTGGGATATGGCCAGCTTGACTGGTCGTTGCGCAGTGATGACCGGGTGGTTGTGATTGAACGGACCAATATCCGGCACCTTGAATATGAGGTTGTGAACCAGTCCATGGATATGGTTGTAGCTGATACCTCATTTATTTCGTTAAAAACAGTTATTCCATCTGCTGAGAAATTTATGCGGAATGGTACACAAATTCTTGCCCTGATCAAACCCCAGTTTGAGGCAGGACGGGAACATGTTGGCAAGGGTGGTGTTGTAAAGGATCCAGAAGTCCGAAAGCAGGTGGTGAATGATATTTCCGCCTTTTTTAATGAGAGGGGATATAAAGTGAACGGAACTGTAACTTCTCCTATTTTGGGTCCCAAGGGAAATGAAGAATATATTATCTTCCTTGATTTTAAAAAAAAATAAAATAACACTGTTAATTTTATTCTAATTTGATTATTAGAATATTGTTTTTTATTAATTGTTTAAAGGAGCAGTAATGAGCGAAGAAATTAAAACCATGAGAAATGTGGCCTTTGCAGGCCATGGAGGTGCAGGCAAGACTACTCTTGCTGAGGCTATGCTGTTTAAAGCCGGGGTGACCAATCGCCTTGGAAAGGTTGAAGAGGGAAACACCGTAATGGATTTCCAGCCTGAAGAAACCAAAAAACAGCAGAGTATCAATACATCATTCATCAAGTATACCCACAATAAGCATACAATTACATTGATGGATACACCGGGTGATCAGAATTTCTTCTCTGCTGCAAAAACATGTTTTCCCGTTGCAGACAGCATGGCCTTTGTGATTGACGGTGTCGGCGGACCTTCAGCCATGACAGAAGAGGCAGCTGCCTCTGCTCTGGAATATAACCTGCCAGGTTTTGTTATTATTAACAAACTGGACCGTGAACGTGCTGATTTTGAAACAGCTGTTGCTGCATGCCAGACAGCATTGAAAAAGAAAGTTATCCCGGTCTGTTATCCCATCGGAAAAGAAGAAGCCTTCAGTGGTCTTGTCAATATTATTTCCGGTGAAGCTTTTGAATACGATGCAGACGGAAAAGCAAGTAAAATTGATATTCCCGCGGATATAGCAGATGAAATTGCCGCGGTCAAAGAAGAATTCGTTGAAAATATCGCAGAACTTGATGATGATCTGCTTGAAAAATATCTTGAAGGTGAAGAACTCACTGAAGATGAAATCAAGGGTGCCTTCCGTAATGGTGTATTGGATGCGGAATTCTACCCTGCGATCTGTGCGTCTGCCACAAAAATGATTGGCGTAGACGTCGTTTTTGATTTCATAAATGACTATATGCCCTCCCCGCTCGACAGGGGTGCATGGATTGCCAAAGACCACGAAGGCAACGACGTTGAAGTCGCTCCGGATCCGGATGCTGAGTTTACAGGCTTTGTATTTGCAACAATCGTTGATCCTTATGCGGGTCGTCTGTCCTTGTTCCGGGTGATTTCTGGTACTCTTGGCAAAGAAGGCAATATCCAGAATATTACAAAAAGCAGCAAAGAGCGTTTTTCACAGTTGCTTGAAATTGCAGGCAAAGAGCAGAAACCCATTACAGGGGCGCTGCCGGGTGCCATCGTTGCTGTGGCAAAACTTAAAGACACCCTTACAGGCGATACCCTTACAGGTGGTCAGGATATTCAGATTCCTGCACCAGAACCGCTTCCACCTTGTATTTCTTTTGCCATTTCGCCCAAGTCCAAGAGCGATGAAGATAAGATTCACGAAGCCGTACGTAAGATCCTTGAAGAAGATCCCGGCCTGGTGCTCAAGCGTGAAGAAGAGACCCGTCAGACCATTTTATCCGGTCGCGGCTTGGTTCACATTGAAATCACTGCTGAAAAAATCCAGAGAAAGTTCAACGTTGGCATGGATATCGCCACTCCAAAGGTTGCTTACAGGGAAACTTTTAAAAAGAAAGTTCGTGTTCAGGGTAAACATAAGAAACAGTCTGGCGGACATGGTCAGTATGGTGACTGCTGGATCGAACTTGAACCTCTGCCCAAAGGGTCAGGTTACGAGTTTGTCGACAAGATTGTCGGCGGTGTGATTCCCAAAAACTATATTCCTGCTGTTGAAGCGGGTATACGTGCTTCAATGGAAAAAGGTATTTTGGCCGGATTCCCATGCGTGGATTTTAGAACCACCTTGGATTTTGGCTCTTACCACTCTGTTGACTCTTCTGAAATGGCATTTAAAACTGCCGGCTCTCTTGCTTTTAAGAATGCCGCTGCTGAAGCTAAAGCCGTTCTTCTTGAACCCATCATGAAAGTTGCAGTCAAGGTACCGGATGATGCCACAGGTGACATCATGGGTGACTTGAACTCAAGACGCGGACGTGTTCTGGGTATGGATTCCGAAGACGACAAACAGATCATCAATGCCCTTGTTCCCATGTCTGAAATGCTGCGCTATGCACCGGATCTAAGTTCCATGACCGGTGGTCGCGGTACGTTTACTATGGAATTTGAGCAATATGATGAAGTACCTGGTGACATGGCCAAAAAGGTGATTGACCAGGTGAATGCTGAAAATGAAAATGCATAGCAGGTTAACTTAAATGTAAAAGTTACCTCGCTCGATTAATGGCCGGACAGCGAAAGCTGTCCGGCTTTTTTATTGGATTTTAAATCAGGCTTTTGATGGTCTGGTGTATCCTGTCCCTTAGTTCCTCAACAGGGAAGTGTGAGTACTCACTATACGGAATGGGCTTACCAATGCACACAACCACCCTGCCCGGCTTCAAAATAAACCCGCCGCGCTGTTGAAACTCATATAATCCGCTGATGCCAAACGGCAGTATGGTTGCCTGTGTATCTTTTGCTAAGTGAAAGGGGCCTTTTTTAAAGTCACCCATCTTACCAGTACGTGTTCTATGGCCTTCAGGGAGGATAGCGATGGATAACCCCGAGTCCAGTGTCTGCCTTGCCAGTTCAAGGCTTTTCTTTGCCTGCTCTAAATTATTACGCTCAATTGGAATGCAACCCCATTTTCTTATCAAATAACCCCAGACAGGAATTGAAAAGTGATAGGCAGCTTCCACACCGGTAAACACCAGGGGGATCGCCGAAGGGATAACAAATAGATCGAATAGGCTTTGATGGTTACCCATGATCAGGTAGGTTTGCTTGGGATCAATGTGGTTGCGTCCTTTAACTTCCAGTGATATCCCCATTAGTTTTAAAAGTACGGAAAACAATTTTCTTGCCAGATGAAATGTTTTTGGACGAGGCAGTACCACCAAACAAACCGCTAAAATACAAAAAGAGATGAAAAAGAAAAGAATACCGATTGTCCACAAGATTATAGAAGAAAATACTCTCATGACAAATACCTCAACGCTTTTGGGATGACTTGAACGATCCCGGGTGTATGCCCCATAATCTCTCCATCCGGAAGTAGTGTTTTAGAGGGGCTTGTTCGTATTTCAGCTCTTTTTGCCTGGATACAGGTCACTTCGTTCATATTAACATGGCTGCCGGTATAGATTTTAGGCAAGGCACCAAGCAACCTTTTCTTTGTCATTGGGCCAGTTATGATGATATCCATAAGTCCGTCATCTATTTTGGCCTGGGGTGCCATAAGCATGTTTCCACCGGTGTATCTTGAATTGCAAAATTCCACAAAACAATTGGGACCTGAAATAAGATGACCGTCTATTTCTAATTCCATATGATGAAATGAAAGTAAAGCAGTTCGGTGAAGGACACCAATTAGATATGATAAATCATGTACGCGCTTGAATCGCTGTGCTGTAACTGCTACGTCCGTTACAAAACCAAAACCCATAAGATTAACAAAATAAAAGGTCTCTTTGTCATTGATAAAGGAGATCATATCCACAGGTCGCGGGCAGTTCTGTTTCAATGCTTGTAACCCTTCTTTTATATTGTTTATACCTAAATCTTTGGAAAAAGAGTTCCCTGATCCAGCAGGTATAATACCCAAAGGGGGTAAATCAGCGGGAGTGTATCTACTGAGAAGGCCGTTGAGCATATGAAAGTTGGTACCGTCTCCTCCCATGGCGACTACCGCATCGTATTTATGGATATCCAGACGAATTAAAATGGTTTTTATGTGATCCTGGGATTTCGAAATAAATATATCAGCTTGGATGTTCATATCATCCAGGGATTTTTTAACTAGAGGAAGATGTTTCCTTGTACTGTGGTGACCAGAATAGGGGTTGGCAATTAATGCTATTTTCATATATTCGTTTTTTATCCGGAAATACTTACCAAGTCAATTTATTGGCATGACAGGTTTCAGTCACGCGACAGGAAAGGCTATTTGAATGCTAAATTAAAGTGTACTTTAGCGTTCTTATTGGCTGAGAATTGACTTATTTAATCCGCAACGTTTTACAGCAGCTTTGTCCAAAAGGTGTCCAAGTTCGCCTTCTTTTTTGGGGAAGAATCCAAAGGTTTTTTCCCAGACTTCCTCGTCCTCCATACAAAAATAGACCATGACATCGGGTGCAATTTGTTTGAATAATGCTGCCAACCTTTGGTAAATAGCTATTCTTAACGGTTTAAAATACCGCATCTTGTTATCCAAACCCAAAATAAACTCTCCGTAGGGAATAATGGATTTGGGAAACCTGGCTTCTATAACAGATTTAAGCTGGGGCATAAACCTGAAGGTTCCAATACTGATCCAGACAATGTTTGAAGGATCAACATGCGAGAATATGGAGCGTATTACTTTTTCATACTCTGTTTCGCATCCGTCATAAAGAATGATAGGATCAAAATGAAAAGCAATCTTATACCCTTTTTCTGCTGCCTTTTTTGCTGTTTCAAGACGGGCTTTAAGGGCTGCTGTTCCTTTTTCTTCCGAACCAATGACTTCAGGAGTGTTGACAGACCAGGCTAAAATGGTTTTCCCGTTATGGTCAAGGTCCAGCAGTGAATTAATATTAACGGTTTTTGTTTTCAACTCAAGTACAGCTTTGTCCTGGGCAGCAAATTTTTCAACAAGGAACTTCGGCATCATACTCACCGGTTCCCAGATCAAAGAATCTGTATATTCACCTGTACCGATACGCATTATTTTTTGCCTTGAGAAGGCTTGGTCAAGTGCCGTATTAAGTTTATCAAGGCCTGCAAAGTACTGAAGTACCGGCGGATGAAAATATGCCTGGAGGATACAATAAGAGCAGTCTAAGGT
>JAKSAU010000688.1 GCA_022361535.1 Desulfobacterales bacterium | reverse complement strand
GAAGAAATAAATTAATCAAAATCTCAATATTTTGAGATTCTTTGATGGGTGAGTGTGTGGAGATACGAAATTCGCCTTCGCTTATCATAAAATTTAATTCAACAATTTAAAGTTAATTGATTTAATGAATTTAATTTATCACCTTCAATTGTTTGTTAACTATTTGAATTTATATTAAATTTAGGTATTTATTGTCACATCATTATCCTTGCTTGCGGTCAGGGAATCTTGACATGTATCCTGCCATTTCTTAAGATATGGGTATTTCCAAAACAATTTAGCGAAGGGGAAACCCATGAAGACGAGACGAATCGTAAAACAGTTTATCTATTTTTGTTTATTGTCATTTTGCCTGGCTGCCTTTGCCCATGCAGCAGACAAGGCGACAAAGGAAGAATGTGTTTTAAAATCTAAGGAAGCTGCAGATGTTGTCACCAATGAAGGCCTTGATGCAGCCCTTGCCCAAATTAATGATCCCAACGGTCCTTTCGTATGGAAAGACACCTATGTTTTTGCCATTTCATTAGATGAAGGTAAGGTCATCGCCCATCCAATTAAGCCCAAACTTATAGGAAAAATGCTGACAGGGCTTAAGGATGTCAATGGCAAAATGTTCTTTGTCGAATTTCTAAATGTGGCTAAAGAAAAAGGCGAAGGCTGGGTTTCCTATATGTGGCCCAAGCCAGGTGAAAAAAAACCTTCACCCAAAAACTCTTATGTGTACAGGGTCCCGGGTCAAAATGCCGTGTTTTTAGCAGGTGTATACGAGTAGACCGGGAGGTTTTATGTTCCTTCTTTCACGTATGAGCATCCGGGTAAAAATTATTATCCTGTCCCTTTTCGGAATTTTAGGCATGGTTCTGGTTTCCGGGGTAAACGGTTATATAGACCTTCTGCGCCGATCCGACCAGGAAGTTGGCAAGCTTAGCCAGGAAACTGTTCAGATGGCACTGGAGCGCGGAAGAGTCGAGCTGAAAGTCATGAATGGGGAGACCGGGAAACTTGAGGCAGAGCATAAAGGTATGTCTGACTCTATTGCCAAGGGGTTGACTCAAATAAAAGAAACATCAAAGAACGATGAAACCCGTTCACTGGCCCAGGCCATATTAATCGATGAAGAAGCTCATTCCAAGATTTTTAGTACGGTTTTGAATAATGTCAGGGCTATCAATCAAGACAAGCAGGCCATTATCGAGACACTCAAAGAGTTGAGCGGCAAGCTTGGAAGCGTCATTGAAACAATCAATGCAGAAGAGGTGGAACTCTCCATGGAGGGAGAAGACCTTGATCCCACAAAGGGAAGTTTGCGGATGGAACTCAAAGATTTCAACTCACAGTGGGATAAACGGTTGCTCAACATCCAGGAATTATTTCTTATAGGCGATTCGGCCGCCTATATAGCAGAAAAACAAGCTTTGCAAAGCGCATCTGAGTTGAAAGGGAACAATATCCAAACCTTAGTCAAGGTTCTGAATACGGAAGATATCACGAAGAATTGGGAATCGGTAGGCGCAGACCTGAAGATCATTGATGACTTGGAAGCGTCGGTTTTTTCTCTCTGGGAGAAAAATCGCCAATTGTCTGAAAAAATAAATACTGCTGCTGCGAAATTTAAAGCAAATGTTATGACCATTTCCCATCTAAGCCGGACCAATATTGATAAAAGTGCTGGCCTGGCCCGGACACTCAGCATCGGTACCACTGTAACCGGCATCGTCTTACTCATTTTATTCAGCCTGGTAATCGTACGCTCTATTGTCACACCCTTGAATTCGACCATTGACATGTTCAAGGACATTGCAGAGGGGGAGGGGGACCTTACAAAGCGATTAGAGACGGGTGGAAAAGATGAGATCAGAGAGATGGCTGACTGGTTCAATACCTTCCTGGAGAATCTGGGAAGGATCATAGGACAGGTAACCCGGAATGCCGTTACACTGGAAGACTCTTCCAAAGAATTGTCAGGGATTTCCACACAGATGTCTGAAGACGCATCCCAAACTGCACAAAGGGCCAATACTGTGGCAGCTGCTGCAGAAGAAATGAGTTCTAATATGTCTTCTGTAGCTGTCGCCATGGAAGAGTCAAGTACTAACCTTAACGCGGTTGCCACAGCGTCAGAAGAGATGAGCTCCACAGTTAATGAAATTGCCCGGAATACGGAAAAAGCCAGAACCATTTCAGAAGGAGCCGTATCTCAGGTTGAAACAGCAACCGATCAGATGACACATCTTAGAAAAGCTGCAGAAGATATTGGAAAAGTTGTTGAAACCATCACGGATATATCAGAACAGGTAAATCTTTTATCTTTGAACGCTACCATAGAAGCTGCCAGGGCAGGGGACGCCGGTAAAGGGTTTGCTGTTGTGGCAAATGAGATTAAGGACCTGGCAGCACAGACCGCGAATGCCTCAAATGATATCAAAGTAAAGATTGCCAATATTCAGGACAGTTCATCCCAAAGCCTTGGCGGTATGGAAAAAATATCTGTAGTGATCCAGGAGGTGGATGCCATTGTAGCCACGATTGCTGCATCAGTTGAGGAGCAGTCCGCCTCTTCAGGGGAAATTGCACAAAACATTTCACATGCCTCAAGCGGAATTGAAGACGTAAACCAGAATATTACCCAGAGTTCCAATGTGACCAGTGAAATTACCCAAGATATCTCCGGAGTCAATACAGCTGCTGAGAAAATGGCTCAAGGCAGCAGTAAGGTTAATGAAAGTGCGGTTGCCCTTTCAACCCTTGCATCTAATTTAGGAGAGCTGGTCAACCGTTTTAAGACAGAAACCTGATTCTATGAATCAGTCTTAAGCCTTAGTTTGATACTGTGCAACGAAAAAACAAGTGATCGTGAACCACAGTGGCGAATGGTCTTCTTGTGTAATAACAACGATTAAATAAATTAACCGCAACCTGAAGCAAGCGCTAGCTACCAACTCTCCCTTTCACATGTGTTTGGCTTATACTAAAATCCTGTAATCAATGCCCACTTTGCTTTGATCTCCTGTCTTTAACTTCAAAAGCCATATTGGCATCCCGTCTTATTTCAAACAGCCCTACGGCTTGTATTAAGTCGCTGAGCCTTGAATAACCATAATTGCGTGGATCAAACGATGCCCTGTTTGAAATATGAAGTCCTACGGCAGCAAGCATGGCCCATCCATCATGGTTTGATGTTGCGGAAATAGCTTCTCTTATTAAAGTTAGAAGCTTGGTATCGCCTCGCAATGCCTTTTCCTCCACTTTTTTAGGCCCTCTCCCAGGCTCTTCCTGGTCAAGAAACAGAAAGGTTGAACAGGCATTTACAAAAACGCTTGGGGTTTTTCTTTCACCAAAACCAATGACGGTTTTACCTTCAGATAAAAGTCTTATAGATAAAGGCGTGAAGTCACAATCAGATGTAACAATGCAAAATGTGTCTATCTGTTTTGTATAAAGCATATCCATTGCATCTATGGTCATCGCTATATCTGTGGCATTTTTGCCTTTGATCAGGTCATATTGCTGGATTGGCTGGATTGCATGTTCATGCAGGATTGCAGCCCAGCTTTTAAGATTTGAAGAGGCCCAATTACCATAAGCTCTTCGGACGTTAACCGTACCGTATTTGGCAAGTTCAGAGAGTATGAATTCAATGGACTTGGCCGGGGAATTGTCTGCATCAATCAGCATTGCAATGTTCTTTTTTTCAGCCATGGGTTGCTCCTTTTCAACAGATTCCAAATTCGCAGGCTATCCTTAACTCTTTTACGACTTTAGTGTCAAATTTTTACCTGGCGGTGTGAAAAAATCCAGATCCTGTGACATAAGTATAATAGAGACAGATTGTATTAAAACGAAGGAGAGGATCTTATGACCAAAAAATATGTTATCAAGCGTCCTGAACTGGTGTCCATGTACCTTGCATGGGCAACACCATAAACGATGAAGGGAATTCTATGTTTCTTGCCCCATATCAACGTTGGGCTGCAAAAAGGGCGAACTAGAAAGTGAAGAAGGCTATGGATGAGAGATGAGAACAGTATTGTGTATCAATCTGGGTTAAAATTGACAACCGGTGTTAAAAGTTCAGTTTAATAATGTATTAAACGCACTTTTTGGCTGTGTCATATGTGGAATCGTTAATTTTGAATATAGAGTTGTGCGATATTTTGATCTTTTAATTTTCGAGCCAAGAAATAGCAGCGTCATACATACTTGAATCAAATATTTCGGTAGTCAATTGAAGCTTAGAATCGGCTATAAACTTGTACATCGCTGCTTTGCTAAATCCTTCCAATTTTACGACGATAGCGCAGCGACTATAACCCAATAGGTCATTAATCACAGAAATTTTGTCAACAACGCCTCTTAAATCATGTACATATAACTCATCCAAGGACGTTGCTCGATGGTCTACAATTATATTAGAGCCAGCAACCCAGTCGGGATGACTCAAAAGAGCTCTCAATGAAAGAAAAAAATCGTCAATGTCGAAATTACCAGTTGTTCGGATTATGAACCGACTCTCCGTTGGCTCATGTATAATTGTAAATTTCATTTGCTCTCCATTCCCAAACACATAACGGTTTCATTTCAAAAAGGGAGCACCAATAGTATTGATAGAAAATATAAGATCCAAAATCAACTTAATTGGAGATTATCTTGATTTGTGGCTGGATGGCAAGATCCTTATTCGGAAAATGCACTTATTAAAGTATAAAATGTACCATTCAACAGGAGATGATAACAAACCAGAATTAACTTTTTACCTTTCATAATGTTGGGCTATTTTTTCTATAAGTTGTTTTGCTTTAGGTATGTCTTTTT
>JAKSAU010000304.1 GCA_022361535.1 Desulfobacterales bacterium | reverse complement strand
GCAGCATTGCCTGGCGGACGGACGGGAAAGATTGCAGCCAGGGTAAGGTCTCCGCCAGATTCACCCGGCCTTTTCCCACCGAGAGCCGGAGGAAATTGTCCCGGGAAAAATCAACGTGAGCCTCCAGCCGGTCAAATGAACTGTTA
This sequence comes from Desulfobacterales bacterium, assembly GCA_022361535.1. The sequence continues at coordinate 1,459 of JAKSAU010000304.1, read as the reverse complement.
CCGATCCGTCCCGAGAACTGATTCAACTGAAGACGCTGGTCTTCATACCGGAATTCACCCCGGGAGATGGTTACCGGGAAAGGGATCCTGGCGTATCTGCCCGTTCCGGAGAACGCTTCCGTCTTGACATTGACCTCCAGATCGTTCCGGCCCCTTCCCATGCCGAGACCGAGTCGTGTGGCAACCCGCCCCCGGGTATCCGTGACCTTGGCCATTTCCCTGGCAAGCCCGGTGTCGGGCAGCAACGAGATCAGCGTGGCCGGGACGTTGGCCAGGTCAGCGGTCAGACTGAATTCCCCTTTGAAATACTGACCGCCGATAAGGCCGATTTCAAGCCACCCGTCATGAAGTTCGTGGGATTCGGCAATTCCCCTGGTAGCGGTAATCGAAAGAATGCCGTTTTCCATACGGGCATTTCCGTCTACGTCTTCCGCGAACAGGGGCGTTTCAGGGATTTTGACCCTGGCACTTTTTGCATTTCCCTTGAGTACCATTTTTTTACCGTCAAACAGGTCGGTTAGGGTGTCGTTGCTGAATTCAACCGTGATGTTTTCCGCGGTTCCAGCGTGCAGGATATCAAACAGCCGGTCAACCACCTCATTGGGTCCGGCAACCGCCAGGGTGGCTTCCCTGGCCTGGGTAATATCGATATCCTTGCCTGAAAAGAGGATACGGGAAGACCCCGCCTGCCTGTCATCCCGGAACGCTACGGAAACGGTTCCCCTTGGATAGGTCAGGACGGTCGGTTCAAGATTGACGGTGATCCTGTTTTCGGAAAGGAAAAATCGAACCTGAAGAGCCTCACTGACAATGTTCTTTTCCGGCAGCTCACCTGAGGTCAGGTTCAGGCCGGAAAACCGGATGCGCCCGTTTATACCTTCTTCCGGGGACAGCCGGACCCTCACTGCGCCCGTAGTTGCGCGAAGCCTGTCAAGATGGATTTCCGAAGGGATGGCATCCTCCGGGAAATCCTCCCGGGTCAGATCGAGGTTTCCAATATCGGCATTCAGCACAATGGTCTGGCTGACCGTTGACACCAGTAAGCTGCCGTCCATAGTCCCGAAATAATCGGTTTTTACATTTTTAAAGTCCAGCTCCAACGTCTGCTGGCTGTCGGGAAACAGGGCAAAAAGATCCTTAATCGCTTTTTTAGGGTAACGGTAGGCAACGCTTTGATGGCCTGTTGATACGCCGGATTCGGAAGGTTTTTCCCGGGATTCTGCCAGGATCAGCTTAGGCGATTCAACGGTGATCCTGGATATGGCAAGTTGTCCCCGGAACAGGGCCATCATGTCGAGTTCTACGAAAACGTCGCTGATGTGAATGTCCAGGGTCTGACTTACGGGCAGATCCACATCCTTGAACCGCATACCCGGTTCCGGGGTCAGGTCGAAACGAAGCTGATCCGGGTCGATCTCGATCTGGGTGTAGGTCTGAATGGTTTCTGAGATGCGCTGTT
>JAKSAU010000774.1 GCA_022361535.1 Desulfobacterales bacterium | reverse complement strand
CGTAATGCATGTGGTGGTTGCTTTAACAAAATTCCACCTCAGCGCCAGTTGGACATTGCTAACCGCAAGAAAATTATTGTTTGTGAATACTGTGGCCGCATCCTTGTTGATAAAGACATTTTGGAAGCACTACCTGCGGAAGATTAATCTCTGTTACGATATAAAAAAGAAAACCTTCAGTTGCTGCTGAAGGTTTTTTTATGGATAAAATCTTTGTTTCTGGATTTTGGGATTTTGGGATTCTGGATTGATTATTGGTTATTTATTCTAAAAAACGTTCTCCATGCGGCGAATGAAGTGTCCAATACTTTTAATGGCCCATTGAATCCGCCCAATTTCTTACTACATATCCCAACACCGGGTAAGCCCGTTTAAAGCCGGACAAAACCCAGTGCTACAACTATTTAATCCCTACGGGATACTTTATCGAATGGGAAAGATAGGTCACCAGGTTCAAAGATGGGAAAATGGATAATGAAGCATATAAAACAATGTATTTTTGAGTATCTCCAATTCTCCCGGACAAATCCGCAACAAACTCTCATATTCTTCCTTTCAACCCTTCAACCTTCAACCCTGTTTCAAAATCCCCTGTTCATTAATTATATAAACAACACCTGTTTTTGAACTTTTCAATTTTATTTCAAAACCAAAGTTTGTTTTAAAGTAATTAGCAACAATTGGTGTTTCGTTTTCAGAATATTCGGCTTCAATCGATTGTTCAAATCCAGCTTTGTTTTCTGCCAGGTTTTTCAATGAACCAAAACGTGCATGCCTAAATAAAGCGTATGCAGTTTGTTTGATCAGCAAATCCTCATCTGGTATCAATGTTACTCCTTCTGATGAATTTTTGCTTGTAAACTGGACAATCCCCCATTTTTCAGGCTCATGCATATTAATCACAAGCTGAGGGCTCCACACCCAATTGTATTCGGGCAGGTATTTGCCCTCTACCTTCTTTCGATCATACCTTCCATTCTTAACATCAAACTGCCAGTTCACCCGCGAAAAGCCCATTTTCCATTG
>JAKSAU010000260.1 GCA_022361535.1 Desulfobacterales bacterium | reverse complement strand
GTTCGAGCCCAACACGGCCCACCAACTAACTAAGCAGCTGGAAAACCGATGCGTCCCCATCGTCTAGCCCGGTCCAGGACGCCGGCCTTTCACGCCGGCGACAGGGCTTCGAATCCCCTTGGGGACGCCATTTAAACGATAAAGGCTTTCAGCAATCTGCTGAAAGCCTTTTTTACATTTTATATACTGATTAAGTCTTATTCATCAATATCTTGCCTATTGTTACTTTCAAAGTCATCTCTGGAGCGGTTAGTCCTTTTTTGAGCAATTAATTCAAAACGTATGGATAAGAATGACATTTATGCATTCATACACCGATGGTGGTCTTAAAAAAGTGCCTGATGCCTGTACCAGGGACGATTGACCCTCAGTGTGGATTTTTAAACACGTTGTCCAAAGCGATTGTAGAAATAAGGGTTGCGTCAATTGTGCTAGTAACCGATAATAAAATATTTAGTCTGGAAAACTAAAGAATGTATAGGGTTGTGGGCGATAATATAAAGGTCGGATCATGATTGAATTGGCAAGGGCAATATGGTGAATTGGGTGGTTTTATATTTGATCCGGCTTAAAACCATTGATTGATTTTGATTCTGAAGGTCTAAACGCGTAAAACGCTTATGTCTAAATTATCTGGAGAAATACTTACTCGTCTTCAAAATATGTTCCCAAAGGGAGCCGCGCTTCATGAACCGCTCTTTGAAGGCAATGAGTGGCAATATGTCAAAGAATGCATCAACACAAGCTGGGTGTCTTCACGGGGGGTTTTTGTCGATCGCCTGGAACAGGGCTTGATATCTTTTACAGGTGCTAAATATGCTGTTGCTGTTATAAACGGTACTTCGGCGCTGCATCTGGCTTTAATGATTGCAGGCGTTGAGCGCGATGATGAGGTGCTGGTTCCGTCCCTGACCTTTGCTGCTTCGGCCAACGCCGTCAGTTATTGCGGGGCAGTCCCTCATTTTACAGAAATCTGCAGGAAGACATTGGGAGTGGATCCTCATAAACTGGATTCTTATCTTTCTGAGATTGCTGAAATCGGACGCAATGGTTTTGCACGTAATAAAACTACCGGCAGACAAATAAAGGCCTGTATCCCAATGCACACGTTTGGCCATCCGGTAGACATGGAGAGTCTTAACCGTGTGTGTCAAAAGTGGAATATTGTAATTGTAGAAGATGCTGCAGAATCTTTGGGAAGCTTCTACAAAAATAGACATACAGGATTATTTGGTCAGCTTGGTGTTTTCAGTTTTAACGGAAATAAAATCATCACCGCAGGCGGAGGTGGCGCCGTTGTAACGGATAGCGAGCAGTTAGCCGCAAGAGCCCGGCATCTTAGTACAACAGCTAAAGTCAGTCATGACTGGGAGTTTATTCATGATGAAATCGGATATAACTACCGGCTTCCAGGCATAAACGCAGCTCTGGCCTGTGCCCAGTTGGAACAACTGCCTTTCTATATAGCTCAAAAGCGTAAACTGGCTTTAACATATCAAGACGTATTCCAAGATCTTGAAGGTGTCAGCGTATTTTTCGAGCCTGATGGGTGTGCAAGCAATTATTGGCTGAATGTGATGCTTTTAGACCCGGAAAAGGCGAAATACAGACAAGAGATATTAATCAGTACAAATGCCAATAAAATTATGACCCGGCCTGCCTGGAAATTACTGCCCGATCTGAAAATTTATGAGATGTGCCCTAAAATGACACTGGATGTTTCCCAAGAGTTGTATAATCGGATTATCTGCCTTCCAAGCAGTGTGAAATTACAAAAATCATGACACGTAAAATCGCAATCGTTACCGGATCCCGGGCAGAGTATGGGCTGCTGTTTTGGTTGATAAAAGAAGTTCAGGATGATTCTGACCTTCAGTTGCAACTGCTGGTTACCGGAATGCATTTGTCTGCTGAATTCGGTATGACATATCAAGAAATAGAAGAACATGGTTTTCACATTGATGAAAAAGTTGAAATGCTTTTGTCCAGCGACAGCCCGGTTGGTATTGCAAAATCAATTGGGTTGGGGGTTATTGGCTTTGCCGATGCCTTTGAAAGATTAAATCCGGATATCGTGGTCGTGTTGGGTGACCGTTTTGAGATTTTAGCAGCTGCACAAGCAGCAATGGTCGCCAGGATACCCATAGCACATTTGCACGGTGGTGAAGCAACAGAAGGATTGATTGACGAGCCTATACGCCATGCTGTTACTAAAATGTCGCATTTTCATTTTGTAGCAGCTGAACCGTATCGCCAAAGAGTCATTCAGTTAGGTGAATCTCCGGAACGTGTCTTAAACTATGGGGCTCTTGGTTTAGACAGCATAAGAAGGCATCATTTGCTATCAAAAGAAGACTTGGAATCAGCCATTGATTTTAAGTTTGGTAAAGTCTCTTTTATGGTGACGTACCATCCAGTCACCCTGAATAAAAAAGATATCACCCCTGCGATTTCAAATCTCCTTGAAGCATTAAAAAAATTTCCTGATGTGCAAATAATTTTTACCAAGTCAAATGCAGATACCAATGGCCGGATCATAAACCAAATGATTGAGGATTTTGTAGGCCAATACCCTGATCGTTGTGCGGCCTACACCTCACTTGGTCAGCTTCTTTATTTTAGCGCCCTGCAACATGTAAGCGCAGTCATCGGGAACTCATCCAGTGGTATTATTGAAGTGCCGGTATTTAGAAAACCAACCGTAAACATAGGAGACAGGCAAAGCGGCCGGCTGTCTGCTGCCTCAATCATAGATTGCCACGAAGACGCCCAATCGATTGTTGAAGCGATACAAAAGGCATTGTCACCATCATTTTCTAAGGTCTGCCAGGCAACAAAATCTGTTTATGGTGATGGTGAGGCCTCAGTAAAGATTAAGGATTATCTGAAAACAGCTAAACTGGATAATATTCTTAAAAAGAAATTTTATAATCTAGAGAATTTGTCATGCGATTGAGTCGACCCAAGTTTGAGGGAAAACGATGAGAATAATTTATATCGGAATCGTTGACTTTAGTTATCATTGCCTTGAAGAGGTATTGAAAAATCAAGGAGATGTGGTTGGGGTCGTCACATCAAAAAATAATAAAACAAATAGCGACTATAAAGACCTAACGCCACTTTTAAGACAGAAGAATATTCCTGCACATTATTGTAAAAATGTAAACGACTCTGAAACCATACAATGGATTAAAGATAAAAATCCGGATATCATCTTTTGCTGGGGGTGGTCTCAGCTCATTAAAGCTAAGTTGCTATCCCTTGCCCCTATGGGTGTTGTTGGTGTCCACCCGGCCCTTTTGCCGAAAAACAGGGGGCGCCATCCGCTTATCTGGGCATTGGTTTTAGGTCTTAAAGAAAGCGGGTTAACATTTTTTTTCATGGATGAAGGTGCAGATTCTGGCCCTATACTGTCTCAAGCAACATTTGAAATTAATAAAAAAGATACTGCAAAAACACTATATGGAAAAATTAAAGAGCTGGCTACTATACAAATTGCTAAGTTTTTGCCGCAATTGATTTCAGGGGATTTTCATCCGGATGTTCAAGATTCAAGCAAAGCCAATTACTGGCGTAAGAGATCCAAAAAAGATGGCATCATAGACTGGCGGATGACCGAGTCCGCGATACTAAATTTAATAAGGGCTTTAACAAAACCTTATCCTGGGGCAAAGTTTAGTTACAAAGATCAGACTTTTACTGTGTGGGCAGCTCATAGATATGGCAGGGAATCTATTTCAAATATAGAGCCGGGTAAAATTATTCTGGCATCTGATAAGACTTTGGTTGTCAAATGTTATGACGGGGCTGTTGTACTTGATGATTACGAACCAAATGTAAGCTTTGTTGAAGGGGACTATCTGATATGAATGTGTTGGTAATTTCGGTACATCCGGATGATGAAACACTTGGTTGCGGGGGAACGATTCTCAAACACAAAAAGCAAAATGATGACATATATTGGCTGATATTAACAGAACCTACTGAGAAATTGGGATATTCCAAGGCATTTATAGATGATAGGGCAAAGCAGATAGGAGAAGTATCCCAAGCGTATCAATTCAATAAGACATTTCATCTTAGGTTTCCGACTACCAGACTTCATACAGTGGATTTTAGTGAGATAATTTCTAAGATCTCCCTTGTTTTAAAAGAAGTCAAACCGGAAGTTATCTATACGGTGAACCGTTCTGATATCCATACGGATCATCAAATTGCGGCAAAGGCCATTATGAGCTGTACTAAAAGTTTTAGAAATCCATACATCAAACGCATTCTGATGTACGAATGCATATCTGAAACGGAAATGGCTTACCCACTTCCGGAGAATATGTTTATAGCAAATGTCTATTCCGATATAAGTGATTTTCTTGATAAAAAAATTGAGATTATGAAAAAGTATAAGTCTGAAGTGCAAGAGCCTCCGGCACCGAGAAGTGTGGAGAATATAAGAGCAATAGCCCGGTTTCGCGGTGCAACGTCCTCTGTCCACTATGCAGAGGCTTTTATGCTTGTAAAAGAAGTGTTTTAGTT
>JAKSAU010000879.1 GCA_022361535.1 Desulfobacterales bacterium | reverse complement strand
TCTCATTTAAATCTTTAGGACTTCTTGTCATTGATGAGGAGCAACGATTCGGGGTGAAACACAAAGAAACCTTGAAGAAAAAACGGTCTGCCGTAGATGTCCTGGCCCTTTCAGCTACACCTATTCCAAGGACCCTTCACATGTCGCTGACCGGTATGCGGGATATTTCTGTTATTACAACTCCCCCTGCAGCACGGCAACCTATTCTCTCATATATTTCAAAATATGAGGATGCGATTGTCAGGGACGCCTTAAAGCGGGAACTGGCAAGAAACGGTCAGATATTTTTTGTTCATAACAATATCCAGACTATTTTTAAAACAGCTGAAAATATCCAGTCCATTGTTCCTGAAGCTAAAGTCGGCGTAGCACATGGACGCCTTACTGAAACTGAGCTCGAAAAGGTAATGGTTAAATTCATCAACCGTGATATTAATGTGTTGGTATGCACCACCATCATTGAATCCGGGCTGGATATTCCTTCTGCCAACACGATGATCATTAATAAGGCAGAGCGGTTCGGTTTGTCCCAGATCTACCAGCTCCGTGGCCGTATCGGCAGGGGAGATCATCAAGCCTATGCCTATTTGTTTATCTCTGACGAATCAAGGTTGACCAAAGATGCTAAAAAAAGGTTATCTGCTCTTATGGAGTATAAGGACCTGGGTTCAGGATTTCAGATTGCCATGAAAGACCTTCAGATCCGCGGTGCCGGAACTGCCCTTGGTGCCTCTCAATCAGGCCATATCGCAGCTGTTGGATATGATATGTTTCTCAAACTTTTGGATCAGGCTGTCAAGGATCTTAAAGGTGAGGATTTGCCTGATCCTTTGGACCCGGAAATCAATGCATCCATGTCTTCGGGATTTCCCGATGATTACATTGAATCTGTTGAACAGCGGTTGACCCTCTACCGCAGGCTGTCGCAATTGACAAGCGTTGCAGACATATCAGATATGAAAAAGGAACTGCTGGACCGGTATGGTAAACTGCCAAAATCAGCGGAAAACATGCTGCTCAAGATTATGCTTAGAATTTATGCGATCAAATCAGGTGTTAAGCGCTTGGATGTGTCTCCCAACACCCTGACCCTGGAATTCTCACCCGAGCACATGTCCAAGACCTTATCTGACCTTGACCCTGTGTTGACACGTATTTCAGATTTTACATATCTTAAGAAAACCAGTATACGGTTTCAACTTGGGCGTAAACGGAACAATATCTCAAGAGCTCTTCTTGAAACCAAACAGATTCTTAAAGCCATTGCCTGATGGGATGAATTAGTTTTTCAACGAGTTGTCTGTAACCTAGGATTGTTTTTCCAGTAATTCTTTTTTGTTCAATTTTACCGGGTCCTTAATCTGAGACCTGTGAAAACGGTCTTAAAGCAATTTAAAAAAAGATAACTATCCGTTCTTATTTAAGATTGTAATTGTTAGCTGTTGTTTTTACAAATTCAAGTTCAGGTGAGTCTTCGCCATATTTGCGGATAATCCGCTCTTTGTATTTTTGAAAGTTATTTTTTACTGATCTGCAAATACTGAACAATGCAATATCACTCACATAGCCTTCCGGGAGTTGAACATCTTTGCACAAAACTACTTGGGCGTGCCAGTAATCGATTCTTTTATCAAACCCTGTGGGATTTTCTTCGGTAAGTCTCTCCAGTTTTTGGGCAGTCGTCTCTTTGCCAGAAAAGCAGTCTACCATCCCTTTATGAAGTTGCATGGATTTGTCTTGTTCATAAAGGCATATGGTTGCCACAGTTGTATCCGGGGTAATTAGGTCTCTCTTTCCCCATTTGATGGCTTGCATACTGGTTGTAAAATAAACCGCACTATGTTCGGTATTTGGGTTTGCCCATGGCCTTGACAAGTACCCTTTGGAGTCAAACCAATCCAGCAGAACCTTTTCATTGTATCCCGAGGATGTATAAACCAATCGGATTTCCTGGCCTCTTTGGTCGCCGGGAAATGTGCCTCCAATTTTAAATTTTGGACCGCTAAGTTTATACTTTAAAGAAACCAGACCAACCACACAAAAGGGGACTATAATAAGAACAGTCCATAGTCTTGAAGGCGGTCTGCGGCCTTTTACAATAGCTGTATAGAAAAACACCCAAAAGGCATCAGATGTAATAAAAAGAAACAATAGATTTGAGTCTAATCTAAGTGGAGAACCAGAAGGTCTGTAGTCGGTGAAAAAATAGGCTAAAAGTCTGTCAAAATCAATTTGAAAACTGAGCATTCCTACAAAAACACAAGCTGCAATTAATGGTATTAAATTTTTTAAAGGGTGAAGCAGGCGTTTTTCAGACAAAATAGTGAATGCTGCAATCACAAAACTTGGCAGATGTAGCACGCCCCCAGCCACAGGAACAGGAATCAAAGCGTCTAAAAAAGCACTACCTGCACCCCAGATGCCCTTCCAACCCAAAAGTTCTGCAATCATTGCAGGAGCGACCCAAGCAAGCCCAAGTATGAGTAATTTCATTGGCGTGTCCTTAAAATGGTCCTTAGCTACTGAAGTATTTGTAAAATAGCAAAATCAACTCAATAAGGATTTATTTATAGCACTTAATTTTAGGTTGATGAAGCGGTTATTATCGATATTTCCCATTGTTACCGTATTATGTATATTGTGTTAAGGCCCGGTTCTGCCAGAGGATTGGAGGCTTTTTATTTTGACATGTGATGTCTTATTTGGTAAAAAATCAGCCTATTGTAAAAAATGCAAATAGGCTTAAATATAGACTCCCAATATAAAAAACCAGTTTTATGCGTAGAGTATGAAATTGGTTTGTATTTTAAGGACAAGGGATAGAGGTATATTCCATGAATATTATGTTGTTTGTTAAAGCATTGAAATTCAATCAGCTTCGGTTCAATTCGTTTTTGATCAACGTTCTGGCTGTTTCAATACTGTTCTGTATCAGTACTTCTAATCTTTTTGCAAATACCCCGAAAACCATCTTAAGAATTCACGGATCCAATACTATTGGTGCCAAGTTAATGCCTGCATTGGCTGTACGCTACATGGAAATGAATGGATATCAACTGGTCAATAAAGAAAAAGGCGCTGGTGAAAACGAGTTTTTTATTGTCGGAGCAAAAGATAATGATGTTCACCGAATCGAGATCAAAGCGCATGGATCTTCAACCGGGTTTAAAAGTCTTAAATCCAAAGCATGCGATATCGGTATGGCGTCACGACGTATCAAGAAAAAAGAAGTAGACGGTTTAAAAGCGCTTGGCGATATGACCTCAATTAAAAACGAACATATCCTTGCTATTGACGGAATCGCGATCATTGTTAACAAGGCAAACAAGATCAAAGAAGCAGATAAAATACTTTTACAGAAATTATTTTCAGGAAAGCTGAAAAACTGGAAGCAAGCAGGAGGAAAAGATGCTTTGGTAAAAGTATATGCAAGGGATAATCAGTCCGGAACCTATGATACATTCAAAAGCATGATACTCAAAAAGATATCTCTTCATGCCAAAGCCAAACGGTATGAATCAAACGCAGACTTGTCCCGTGCCGTTTCAAAAGATCCAAACGGGATCGGGTTTGTCGGTATGCCCTATGTTTTAAATTCTAAAGCCTTGCTCGTTAAAAGAACGCCAGATACCCCTGGGATAGAAGGCAACTTTTTAACCCTTGCTTGTGAAGATTATCCTTTGGCCCGAAGGTTGTACCTGTACTCGGCTGAAAAAAAAGCAAATAAATATGTGAATGAGTTTATAGATTTTTGTCTTGGTGAAGAAGGACAGAATATCGTTTCTCTGCTGGGATTTGCAAAGTTGGCCATGGACATGGATGCATTTTTTGAAGCCAATACGTCACGCTTTAAGGAGCCTTCACATAATAACCGGTATAAAAGCGAAATTTTTGGTGGCCACAAGGTCAATTTTAATTTTAAATTCACTGAGTCAGGTGATCTTGAGGTGAGGTCCCAAAAGGATCTGGAGCGGTTAATCAAGTATGTCAGACAGCCGGATCAACGCTTTTATGAACTTGTACTCATTGGTGTTAACGCGTGTTCTCAAGCAAGAGATCTAAAGGACACCATTGTGCAGCAGATTGGTATCAATCAATTTTATGTGCCGCCCAAAGCGATTTGCCTGGATTATGTGAGTACTCGTTCCGGAAAGTCAATTAAGCCAGTGGTTGAAGTCTGGATGAGAGCAGTGGATGACGGAGCTTAAGGTTCGGTAAGTTCGAGAATTATCTGAGCAGGTGCAATCCAAATGATTGTGCAGTTTGCCTTGCGCGATGATATTCATCGACCGTAATTGTTCTTGATAGTTCCGGAATAGAGTCGGCTGTTCCGCAGGGGCGGTATTGAGACATGATGTTCACCCGTGTGTTTTTAGAGACGCGCTCCGCAAGAAACGCCATGACCGATTCTGTTCCTGCAAAGTCGTGGGGCAGAACCAGATGGCGGACCAAAAGGCCGGACTGAGCAATCTCATCGGAATCAAGGCAAAGATCTCCTACCTGTTTGTGCATGATTTTGACAGCCTCTTTTGCAACTTCCGGATAATCCGGGGCATTGCATGCCATACGGGCAATCTTTTTATCCCAGAATTTAAAATCAGGCATATAGATGTCAATGATACCGTCGAGAAGAGAAAGGGTATCAGGTGTTTCATATCCGGAACAATTATAGACAAGTGGCAGGTTAAGGCCCATATTAAGGGCCAAATCAACAGCCTGGAGTATAAAAGGCACTACATGGGTCGGGGTGACAAAGTTGATATTATGGCATCCCTGGTTCTGGAGCAATATCATGACCTCTGCAATCTGTTCCGGTGATGCGGTCTCGCCTGACCCCCTGAGACTTATGTCT
>JAKSAU010000382.1 GCA_022361535.1 Desulfobacterales bacterium | reverse complement strand
AGGATGTTCCACCACACTGCGGCAACAACCACCAGAAGTGTCAACAGAATCGGCGTGGCAACCAATCCTACTTTAGTCAAATCCGATGATTTAAAATAGCGGTAGCTGTAGGCAATTGCATTTGGCGGGCAGCCAATGACCAAAAGCAGTGCAAAAGAGGTGGCCATACCCAGACAAAGTGCAAGCACAGCAGGGTTTACACCTTCAAGCTGGGCCATGGGAATGACTATCGGCAGAATCAGGGCTGCCGCCGCTACGTTAGCCATTGCATTCGTCACAAGGGCACCGAAAATACCTACCCCTATAAAGAGAACCAACCAGCCGTGTCCCTGAATGAGCGGGAAGAACAGGTGGGCAAAATAGCTGGCCGCTCCGGAGTATCCCATGGCTAGTCCTAAAGAGATACCGCCGCCAAAGATGAATAATGCCGTTCCCCATTCCATGTTTTCATTGATATCTCTCCACTTCAGGACCCTGAATAGAACCAATACGGCAACTCCGAGCATACCGGTTACAGAATAGTCCAGACCGTGGATTCCTTTGGTCAGCCACAGTCCGAAAGAGGCTGTGATAATGACCAGTGTCTTCTTTTCCAGCGGGGTCATGGGGCCCAGGTCTTCATCAAAATAAGGGAGCTTGAACTTTGGATCCGGCCGAAAGACCAGATACACAATGAAAACCGCAGCCGGAACCGTGACAATCGCTGCAGGCATGGCATACAATATCCAGTCGAAGAAGGTGATTTCAATACCGGTGAATTCCTTTAAAAATGCCGCAGCAACCATGTTACGGCCACCGCCTACCAATGACCCCATGCCGCCGGCAGAACAGGCAAATGGAAGTGAGAGCATCATGAACCTTGCGGTGTTGGTGTGCGGATCGATACCCACCGCCCGCATCAGGGGTAGCATGGTAACGATACCTACAGCACATGCCGCCGCGTCATGCATTACTGATGACGCAAGGCCCAGGCCGATGGCAATAATAAAGGTAAAGCGGGTCACACTGTTGCCTGCTTTTTTTATGATAAAATATCCCAATCGTTTTGTGAGTCCCGCCTTATCCAGCGCAATGGCAAAGATAAGGCAACACATGATAAAGATGACAACCGGATGCATATATGGCGCCCATGCTGTTTTGACATCAACGATCTGAAAAAAGACCAGAAACACCCCGATACACACTGCGGTGATTTCCAGGGGGATGGGCTCGAACACAAATAATATGACCAGGAAAGCCAGGATAGCAAGAAACCGTTTTGCCTTGGGTGACAGCCCGTCAACATATTCGACGCTCACATCGTTTAATCCCAGTTCCAGTGCTTTCTGATTCAGGAAATCAGCGGATGCTTTAGGTGTCCCTGGGTTTTTGACCCTTAAGGTATAGGCATCTGAATTCTCGTCAGGAATAATGTCAAAGTATACACTCAGACTTTTGTACAATTTATTGTCCCGGTCATTGTTTATTTTGAATTGAGTGCCTTCGGGTCTGGGTAATAGGTAGACTAAAAGGCCAATTACAAGAGCAATGCACAGCTTAAATTCATTTGTCTTATGAAACATGTTAACTCCTTAACAGATCACGCTCAATTCATGGCGCAAAGAAAATTTTCATATCTTTATGCCTGCTCACAGGCCTGTTTGATTTTTTTGATCAGATCTTCCAATTCACAGGGTTTTGACAGATAATCAAACGCTCCCTGTGACATGCCTTCTTTGGCTGCTGTTTCGGACCCATGCCCGGTTAACATGATGACGGGCAGATCCGGATCCATTTTCTTAAATATTTTTAGGACCTCAATACCATTCATGTCTTCCATCTTCAGATCAAGGACAGCACAATGAAAGTCCATTTTCCTCAACAACTGGATCGCCTGAGCGCCACTGTTTGCAATCTTCGGTTTAATCCCTCGTCTTGAGAATCGTTTGGACAGGATATGTGTAAATCCCACCTCATCATCTACGATAAGCACCTGGATTTCCGGGTTTTGTTTGTCATTATTATTCATAAGTAAACGTCCTTAGTGTAAGGAACTGTCGGTGATTTCCTTTAAAGTCGCTTCCCTGATTTTTTCTTCATGACGCCTTTTTTTCGACACGGCTTCGTCCACTTTTGCCATAAGCAGATCTAAATCACAGGGCTTTGTGAGGAAATCGCAGGCGCCAAGCTTCATTCCTTCTATACCTGAAAGTGCAGCAGAATGGCCGGTGAGCATAATGACTTCGATAAGTGGATACCTTACTTTTATCTCCTTCAACACCTGCCGGCCATCCATACCCGGCATCTTCACATCAAGAATCACAACTTCGGTTTCAGGGTGAACATGGATATACTCAAGCGCAGCATTTCCGGAATCTGCTTTGGCAACGTTCAGCCCTCTTTTTGAGAGACGCTTTGTTAAGGTACCAACATATTTCTGGTCGTCATCAACCAGTAGTATATTTGCCTTGATCATGTTCACTCTCCTCATAAGGGACAGCCGATTTCGGCAATCCCCTTTAGATCATCTGGAAAGAAGCCCATTGCCCGTGGGCAGGGCAAGGTGGCCTTTGGCCACTATTTTGTCTTTTTATCCAGTTCTATCAATGATTTTAATATCCCCATCGGGCTTGACCCCATTAGGAGCACATCCAGTTCTTCCTGGCGCTTTTCATCATGTTCAAACCGGCTTTTCAGCCTCTTGTAATAGGCCTCTTTGATGACCTCGACCAGATCATCAATATCATAGGGCTTTTCAAGATAAGAAAATGCCCCCAGCTTTTCAGCTTCTTTGTATGAGGCCACCTTGCCGTGTCCTGTCAGAATGATGACTTCAAGGAGGGGATGATCTTTTTTCAACCGCCTCAGTGTCTCTATGCCGTCGATTCCCGGCATCATGATGTCGAGAATCACCACTTCGGTTTCCGGATTGTTCTTGATTTCTTCAAGCGCTGCTTCTCCGGAATAGACTTTTGAAATATTCAAATCTCTTTTCACCAGTCGTTTTGCCATGGTGTCCAAAAACGCTTTTTCATCATCGACCAAAAGGATATTTGCATCTTTCATCATCGTTCTCCTCATTATTGAGTTCTTGCATGATTGGAAACACCACCGTGATGTCTCCAAAATTCGGTTTGTTGCACTAATTTACAGGTAGTGTGACGGTAAAGGCTGTGCCCTTTCCCACTTCACTCACAACGTCTATATCGCCACCCATTTTCGTTATGATTCCGTAACAGATTGACAGTCCCAGCCCCGTCCCTTTACCAACCGGTTTGGTGGTAAAAAACGGATCGAATATGCGATCAATATTGGAACTGGGTATGCCCGGACCCGTGTCGGAAATTTCGATTAATATTTTTTTTTCAACAAGGCGGGCTGTGATATTGACCTCTCCGCCCGTTGTATCCATTGCATCAATGGCGTTGTTTACCAGATTCAGGAAGATCTGCTGCAGTTCCGTGCTTGAGGCGTTTATTACAGGCAACTGGTCCAGGATATTTATATTTATTTTTACATTGTTGTACTTTGTTTTTTGTTTTGAGAGGTCAACCAGGTCTGCAATGAGCTTGTTGATATCCACCTCTTTGCTGTTGGTTTCGGTTTTTCGGGCAAAGCTCAACAGTTTATGGGTGATCTCCTTACACCTGTTGCCCTGGGTTTTAATCTGCAGCAACGCACGGGTAAATTCATTAAGGTTTTCAGTGTCTTCAAATTCTTCTTCTTCAAGTAAATCCTGGATCCAGCCGGCTTCTTCCACCATAATGGCCACCGGATTATTAATTTCATGTGCAATGCCTGCCGCCAGTTCACCTACAGAGGCAAGCTTGCTGGTTTCAATGACCTGCCGATTCATCATCTCTTTTTCCCGGTCTGATTTGGCAATAGAACCAACGACCAACCGCGTCAGGGCATAGGCCATGGTGATAATCGCCAGACCGCCGACAACAAAGATTAAAAGTGCTAGTTTTTTTGCCCGTTGAACGATGGAAAAGGCGTCTGATGTATTCTGTCGGTATACGAGCAGCCATTCACCGTCTTTAAGAAATGAGGACACATAGATGTATTCATCCCTGGAAAATCCGTTGACTTTGGTTTCTGCCTGCTCTTTTGTGATAAATACATCGTCAATTGAATCGCTGGGGGTTTTCAGAAGGTTTTTAAGGAGCCGTTTTTCGGGCGATATGTCTACACGGGGTGTGGTCTGGAGTTCATTTTTTCGGTTAACGATAAATGCGAACCCGGTTTCTCCAATACGGATATCTTCTACGAGGGTGTTGAAGGCCACAAAGTCGATTGTCGCTCGAATGATCCAGTCCTGGTTATTCTTGGTCTGCTTAATTGAAATAATAAAATGGGGTAGCCCTCTGATACCTAGGAAAACATCGCTGACAAACGCGTTTTTTTGAATGGCTTTTTTAAACCAGTCTGCATCCGCGTAATTGGCTTTGGTTAGTTGAAACGGACCGGCATATGAAATTTGCCGCCCCTCTTGGTTCACAACGCCTAAATCCACAAAAACCCCTTTGTATTCGGATTGAAGAATCGATAGTTTTTTTTCCAGAAAGGCTTCATCCCGAAGCTGTTCAATGCCGTAGGTTCTTAGGAAAACCGCCAGGTCTCTGGTCCGCTCTTCTAGAAACTGGTCAATGTTGAGTTTGTGTTTTAATACCAGTTCCTTTAAATGTGCATTTACCTTTTCATTGTAGGAGGATTGGAATTGCTGAAGGATGATAAAACCGCCCAGAATCATCGGGGCGAAGGATACAATGATAACACCGGGGATCAAATAACGTGTCAGTGACTTATAATACGGGCTGTCTATGACTTTATTTTTCTTTTTTACCATTGCTTTATCCTGTCTTGAGGGTTTTAATCCGTAATTGAAAAGAGCAACGACTGTGCCATCGAACGGCTTGGTGTTGTATCTATTTGAAAATAAAAGCAAATCAATACAAACTCTTTCCTGGCTAATACAAAAAATTGCCTGTTGTGATCCAAACGGTGTGGGGCGTTTTTCCCCGTCCGGGGAGAAATTCCCCGCTGGTCCTATCGATTGGGTTTGTCTGAGCTAAATTGGCCGGTTTATTTGTGAGACGTGACTTGTTATAAAGGACGTTGTTGCTGTGAAGCTGCCCGAATCAGCCCATAAAATACGGAGGATACTCTTTTTGTTGTCCACTCGGGCGCATCTGAAAATAAAAGGGATTTGCAATGAGGTATGAAATGTGAATAAATCATGATATTGATATCAAAACTTTCAAGAAAGAAGCATTGGACATATGAACGCTGACGTGTTGTTGTTGATCATTTATGTACTACTGGCATTGATCTTTTCATTTCTGTGTTCAGTGGCGGAATCGGTACTCTTAAGTATCACCCCCTCCTATATCGAAGGGCAGAAAACGAAGCGCCCGAAACATGCTGTGCTTCTGAAGCAGCTTCGGCAGGATAATGTGGACCGGTCTCTTGCGGCCATTCTGACATTAAACACCATTGCCCATACGGTTGGCGCCATAGGTGCCGGAGCTAAAGCCACGGTTGTATTTGGCAGCACCTGGTTCGGCCTTTTTTCTGCTGTCATGACGCTGATGATACTTTTTTTGTCCGAAATTGTACCCAAGACCTTGGGAGCTGTCTACTGGGCAAAGCTGGTGGATCCGATACTGTATTTTGTAAAGATGTTGATTGTACTGCTGTATCCCATTGTCTGGATTTCGGAGCGACTTACCCAGTTTATTTCACACGGAAAAGAGGTCCATATTTTCAGCAGGGACGAATTCATCGCCATGGCTCAGGTGGGTGTGGAAACAGGACACATTCGTGATAAGGAATCCATACTTATTCGAAACATATTCCGGTTTGAGTCACTTAAAGCTGATGATATAATGACGCCACGCACGGTTATCTCCTCATTGCCTGAAGATATGACCATCAGCGATTCCCTGACAATGATTACTCAGACCCCGTTTTCCCGCCTGCCGCTTTACAAAGCAAATATTGATGAAATCACCGGTTTTGTGCTCAAGGATGATGTGTTGATTCACGCTGCCCAGGAGGGAGGTGATAAAACACTCCATACATTGAAGCGCAACATCATGGTTATCCCGGATTCGATATTTTTAACCGCATTGTTCGAGCGGTTTCTGAAAGAGCGGCAGCACATCGCTGTCGTTATCAATGAGCATGGCGGAACAGACGGATTGGTAACACTGGAGGACCTGATAGAAACCCTGATGGGTATGGAAATCGTGGATGAAACAGATGATGTGGAAGATATGCGTGTGCTGGCCCGCAGGCAATGGAAAGCCCGTGCCAAGGCAATGGGCATTGATGTGGATAACTTTGACTGATCCTGGCCATCTATTATTCCTTATCCGAAGATTTCTATTGTTGGTGGACCGGATAAGTAAATAAATCCAAAGCCTTGATTCGAAAGAAAATATCCTGAGTTGTTACATTTTCAAAATGGAGTTAACTTCAGTTTTTTCTTGATACCGTTCCGAATGGTTTTGTGATATGGTTTTCCCTTATTGGAAATTGAAACGGAGTATAGACCCGCGGAAATCCGAAGGGTCTTCAGGAGAGTACATGAAAGAAACATCTGAACATTCAAAAGAAAAGCAAGGAAAAAGCTTCGATAAAAATGAAGTCATACCTTTTTGTTTTTCTGTAGTGGTTTTAACAATAATGGTTTTTACCTATTTAGCACATGATGCTTGGGATTTTAGTATATCAGGCCAATGGATTAATGTGCTTATTGGCTTCGGTCTGGTTCTGATCTTTTTTGTTTTTATTTACCTGCTTTTAAAAATGCTATCAGGTAGAAAGGCAAAAGACAAACCCAAGCATAGGATTCAAAGTTGAACAATTAGTTGATAAGGTTCAGAGTATGAACTTTAGGCCCACCACAATATGCTGTGGTGGGCCTTTTTTTTAGAAAATCAGGCGAACGACAGATCATGCCACCATTGTACTGTTTGATTTCAATTTTCTATCGTGATATTTTTTAGAAGCCATCTCAAAAAAGTCTTTTGACTCAACTTCATCGTCAGAGGAAAAATTAAATCCTCGGAATATTAGATATATGCCTCCGGTTGAATTTTTCCTCTTCCTTGAATTTAAGCCAAAATCTTTTTTTTGAGACAGCTTCTAATGAAGAGGGTAGGATATGAAAATCAAAACAGAATTTTTTACTTTAATTCCATTTGATAATGTTCTCCATATAGAATCTTATGAGTCGTGGGATGAAAGGGTTGTTAGAGATTTTGCAGAGCATTTAAAACATGTTGCTCTGCGAAATTACAAGGGAAAGGCTTGGGCGATTCTTCATGATGGCAGCGAGTGGAAATTAGGTACGCCTGCTATTGAGTCGATGTTGACAAAGTTTATGAATACGCCTTTGACAAACACGATCACACATCATGCCTTTGTGACAGGACCATCTGAAATCAAAAAATGGCAGTTGGGAAAAATAATCAAGAATGTAACTGGCTATGAAATAAAAGTGTTTGAGAATCTTATTGATGCTGAAGTATGGCTTTCTTCATTTGGATACACCAAGACAGAAAATTTTAAAGGAAACTAGTTATGTCTGAGAAAAAGAGTATCGAAGTGATTAAAAAGTTAGAAAAAGACCACCGGTTCCTGTCTCATAATTTGATTGATACCATATGGATCGTAGATGCGAAAACGTTACGTTTTGAATATATAACAGAGTCTGTTGAAGCCCTTAACGGGTATTCTGCAAATGAATTTATGACCCTGTCACTTAAGGAAAGAATGACACCTGACTCTTTTAGTAAGGTTGAATTGCTTTTATTGGAGGAAAAACCAAAGTTTGACAAAGGGGTAATATCCATTCGATCAATAGAGGCTGAGCTAATTAAAAAGAACGGCACACCATATTGGTGCGAAATCCGGGCAAGGCTTTTGAGAGAGGCTGATGGAAGCGTTAAAATCATTGGGGTTTCAAAAGACATCTCTGAGAGGAAACGCATTGAACAGGAAAAAAATGAACTTTTGGAAAAATTGGGGCTTGTAGAAGTTGAGAAAGAAAAACTAGAGCAGGAAAACAAAAAACTAAAAAAACTATTATCCGTTTGCAGCGGCTGTAAAAGAATATTAGATGACTATGGCAAATGGTGGCCTTTAGACGCATACATTGAAAAATATACCGAAACTAAAATGAGTCATACGATTTGCCCGGATTGTTCTGACGCATTCTATGGGGATAACGACTGGTATTTAAAACGTAAAGATTAGTTGTTACAAATAAGATTGCCAAGCTTACGATATAAGTGACAAATCCATCAAACTATTCCATTTAAATTCAAATTATTACCGTATATCGAATTCAGAATCCAGGTGACATCGGGCAAATCGCCCTGGTGCAATTTCCCGGCGTTCCGGAGCTGTCTGTTTGCAGACGTCCATGACATGGGGGCAGCGGGGGTGGAAGTGACAGCCGGTGGGCGGATCCAGTGGAGAGGGTATTTCTCCTTGGAGTGGGGCAAAATCCACCCCTCTTTTATCAAGCCGTGGAACCTCATTGAGCAGAGCCTGGGTATATGGGTGGAACGGCTTGTCGAAAAGGTCATCCACAGGGGCTGACTCCACGATACGGCCCAGGTACATAACAGCAATACGGTCAGAGATATGTTCCACCACGCCAAGGTCGTGTGAGATGAATAAACAGGTCAAATTGTGCTGTTCACGTAAATCCATGAACAAGTTCAGGATCTGAGCCTGGATGGAAACGTCTAGGGCAGCCACAGATTCGTCACAGACAAGGCATTCCGGCTGCACTGCCATGGCACGGGCTATGCCTATACGCTGGCGCTGCCCCCCGGAAAACTGGTGGGGGTATCTATTTTTGTAGCTGGGATCCAGCCCGCATTGTTCCATAACGTCATCGAGGTATGTGTCCAGTTCTTTTGAGGTCGTCAAGCCATGGTAGAGGGGGGCTTCCCCGATGATCTGCTTGACCCGTTTGCGCGGATTTAAGGATGCAAAAGGATCCTGGAAAATCATCTGGACGTTAACGGAATAGTCGAGCAGTTCTTTGTCTGTCATTTCGGCCACATCCTGGCCTTTATAAAACATCTTGCCGGTTGTTAAGGGGAGTATGCCGCAGATCATGCGGCCCAGCGTAGATTTTCCGCAGCCGGATTCACCCACCAAGCCAACCACTTCACCTGGATTGATGTAGAGGTTTACGTTGTCCACAGCCCGGACCCGTTCTTCGGAAACACCTGCTCCGAGCATTCTGGCTATTTTAGCAGCAAAGTCCAGGTTCTTTTCAAAAATGCGGCCAACGTTCTCGCAGCGGATGAAAGGGGTTTGGGTATCGTTCATATTTATTCCTAACTCTCCTGTACCTGTGTGGGTTGGCCGGGATGAAAACAACGCACCTTGCGGCCGTCTTCAGATACAGATACGCCAGGCATTTTAAGGCAGGCGTCCGAGCTCCTGGGGCAGCGCATGCGAAAGGGGCACCCTTTGGGTAAATTGATCAGGGAGGGGGTCATGCCGGGAATCTGGTAAAGTCTTTCTCCCCTTCTGTTTCGGCTGGGTACTGAACCGATAAGGCCTTCGGTGTAGGGGTGGAGTGGGGCATCAAGCACCCTTTGGACAGGACCTTCTTCAATTATGGTACCTGCATACATAACTGCCACACGATGGGCAAGTCCAGCGATGACAGTCAGATCATGGGTGATCCACATCAGGGCCATATCCGTCTTTCTGCAGAGTTTTTGCATTTGCGAAAGAATCTGGGCCTGGATGGTTACGTCCAGGGCAGTAGTGGGCTCGTCTGCAATGATCAGATCCGGGTTGTTCAGCAGTCCCGTAGCAATGGCTACACGCTGACGCATACCTCCGGAGAACTGGTGCGGATAAGCCTTTATCCGCTCGTCAGGTGAAGGGATGCCCACCTGTGCCAAGGCCTGGATGGATCGGTCCCGTGCTTCTTTTCTGCTTACTTTCTCGTGGGTTCGGATGGCTTCCATCATCTGGGTGTCAATGCGAAGGACAGGGTTCAGGGTCATCATGGGATCCTGGAATATCATTGCTACCTCGTTACCCCTAAAGCTCCGCCATTGGGATTCGGTCTGCCCAACAAGTTCCCGGCCCTTGAATTTGATAGAACCGCCAGCAATCTCGCCCGGATGATCCACCAGTCCCATGATTGAAAAGCCTGTGACTGATTTTCCTGAACCGGATTCGCCCACAATACCGATAACTTCACCTTTGTTAATGGTCAAAGAGATGTTGTCTACGGCTTTGACCACGCCAGCCCGGGTGTAGAAATAAGTCTTAAGCTCTTTTATATCAAGCAACGGTGTGGTCATCGTTTCAACCTCGGATTCAAGACGTCACGCAACCTGTCTCCCACAAGGTTGATGCAGACAATTAAAATCAGCAGGGCTATTCCCGGGTATACACTGATCCAGTAGTACCCGCTTTGCAGGTATTTAAACCCGTTGGAGATGAGCAGGCCTAACGAAGGCTTGGTGATGGGCATACCCAGCCCCAGAAAAGAAAGGGTTGCTTCCAGTGTAATGGCAAACGCTACCTTCATGGTAGAGATGACAATGAGCTCAGGAGTACAATTGGGCAGCACATGGCCAAACATGATCCGGCGTCTTGGCAGGGCCAGGCATTTGGCAGCCTCCACATATTCTTTTCTGCGCTCCACCAGGACGTTCCCGCGAATGACCCTGGCATAATAGGCCCATTGTACAAGAACCAATGCCAATACGATTTTATCAATCCCTTTACCGAGGATGGCAAGCAGGATGAGGGCCACCAGGATCGCCGGAAAACTAAGCTGTAGGTCTACAGTCCTCATGATAAAGTTTTCCGTTCTTCCCCCCACATACGCAGCCCAAAGGCCGATGACTGAACCTATGATCAGGGCGATGATGGTGGACAGAACACCTACTCCTAAGGAAATGCGCAGTCCGTATAAAATGGCGCTTAACATATCCCGGCCCTGGCTGTCTGTACCAAGAACATAGGTGATGGATTCATCCATGGACTTGGAGCCGGGTTTCAGTTTTCCGTCCATGATGTCAATGGCCATCAGATCGTAGGGGTTTTGAGGTGCTACCCAGGGGGCCAGCAGGGCCAGGGCCACGATGACTGCCAATACGATCAGGCCTATGGTCGATGTACGGCTTTCAAGAAACTCTTTTGCCGATTGTATGAACAGGGATTCGTCTTTGGCTGCCATGTCCCCTCCTAACGCTCGTCGCCCAGGCGGACCCGGGGGTCGAGGACCGAGTAAGTCAGATCCACGAGCAGATT
>JAKSAU010000660.1 GCA_022361535.1 Desulfobacterales bacterium | reverse complement strand
TGATGTCGATTTCTGGAGGGAATTTTCAAAAATTGAAAATGTAATTGCCATTAAAATGGCTCCTTTTAACCGCTACCAACCTTTCGATGTTATTCGTGGCGTTGCGGAGTCTGGCAGAGCCGATGAAATCGCTCTTTATACTGGTAACGATGACAACATACTTATTGATTTACTTTCTGAATACTCCATTGAGTTTGAGGGAAAGGAAGTGCGAAAACGAATTGTAGGTGGATTATTAGGACACTGGGCTGTTTGGACACAAAAAGCGGTTGAGTTACTTGACGACGTTCATAATGGAAAATTTGATGATATTACACAAGAGGCAATAACGCTAGCTCATCAGATTACCGATTCCAACGCTGCATTCTTCGATTCAGCCAACAATTTTGCAGGTTGTATTGCAGGAATTCATGAAGTCCTTCGGCGCCAGGGCTTATTAGAGGAAGCCTGGTTATTGAATCCTGATGAAGTAATGTCTTCTGGTCAAAAAGAAGAAATTGATCGAATATATAAAGCGTATCCATTTTTAAATGATGACAAATTTGTTTCTGAAAATTTAAATAAATGGATGGAAATTTAAAGTAGTCCTGAATATAAAACATAGAATATGAGGTAAGAAAATCATTCCGGGTAGCTGATCTTTACTTTAACTAACGAATGATTTTTATGAAAATTGATGAATGTGAGTTATTGAAAAAACCTATACTTGTATTGTTATATTTGTTTTTTATTTTGTTAGTCAGTTAGTTGTAGAAATGAAAACAGTGAGTGATATTATACCCGAATCATCAAATCCATTTTCGAATCCCGGTTTAATAGCAAAGATAATGAAAAATATAAATAAGATAAAAAAATCCCAGAACCTGCTTTTTACAGACCTGTTTTTCGGTGAACCTTAATAAAAAAATTATAAAGGTCAGAGTTCCCTAACCGATCCGGTAACAATGTTGGCAAACAGCCCCCGTTTCCATTCGTTTTTCCGGACAATGGTAAACAAAACATATAATAGATCATAATCCGGATCTATAAAAACGGTAACCCCGCCGGCGCCGCCATGAATGTACGATCTGACAGATCTAAGACAACCGCCATATCCATAAC
>JAKSAU010000074.1 GCA_022361535.1 Desulfobacterales bacterium | reverse complement strand
TATCAAGAGGGCCTTGAAGATCGTTGCAACAGGGTTTGGTCAGCCATCAATATTTAATACCGATGCCATTATCCAGGAAATGATTTCCCATGGAAAATCTATTGATGATGCAAGGCTTGCAGGGGCATCCGGGTGTGTGGAAGCAGGAGTTTTCGGTAAAGAAGCCTATCTTCTTACCGGATATTTTAACCTGCCCAAAATTTTTGAGATCACACTTAATAACGGCAAAGATCCCAGAACCGGGGAAATGATTGGTATCCAAACAGGTGATCCCGCATCGTTTGACTCTTACGACAGCCTGTTTGATGCGTATGCCAGCCAGATCAAGCATTTTGTGGACATAAAGATTAAAGGCTCAAATCATATTGAGCAGATCAATGGCAGGTTTATGCCGGTGCCGCTGCTTTCCTTGGTTACTGAAGACTGCATTACCAACGGTAAAGACTATAATCAGGGCGGGGCCAGATATAACACTGCTTATATCCAGGGGGTCGGCATGGGCTCTATCACTGATGCCTTGTCCGCTGTTAAACACCATGTTTTTGACAAGGACAGTTTTTCCATGCAAACCCTTATGGCGGCCCTTGACTGCAATTTTAAAGAGCATGACATCGTTCTGCATCAATTGCGCAATGCGCCTAAATACGGCAATGATGATGACCGGGCAGACACTATTCTCAAGCAGGTCTTTAACGCCTACCACACTGCTGTTACAGGCCGGCCCAATACCCGGGGCGGGGTTTACCGGATCAATCTTTTACCTACTACCTGCCATGTCTACTTTGGTGAGGTGACCGGTGCCATGCCTGACGGCAGGAAAAAGGGCCGCCCGTTTTCAGAAGGGATTTCTCCGGTTCAGGGGGCAGACTGCTGTGGTCCCACAGCCGTTCTCAATTCTGCCGCAAAAATTGATCACCTTAAAACCGGTGGAACATTGCTCAACCAAAAATTTCTGCCCCAGTTTTTGGCAGAGGAGAAAGGCGTCGACACCATTGTCAGCCTGATTCGTGCGTATTTTAAAATGGACGGCCACCATATCCAGTTCAATGTGGTGGATGAACAGACCCTTCGCCGCGCACAGGACCGGCCCCAGGAATACAGGGACCTTATCGTAAGGGTGGCCGGATATTCTGATTATTTTATCAATCTGACTCCAGCACTGCAGGAAGAGGTGATTCAAAGAACGGCTCACGGTTGCATGTGATATGGAAATTATTCAAATAGACAGAAACAACTTAGGCAGGATAAAACCGCTGTGGGAGAAACTAAATTGCCTGCACAGGGACCGGTCTGAATATTTTAGCGACCACTTTGAACGCTTTACCTTTGAAAAAAGAATAGAGGAATTTGCTCTCAAACCAGCTTTAGGTATATTTGCTGCTGCAAAGGAAGAAAAGCTGTTTGCATACTGCATTGCCTCTATAGATGAGCATGGGATAGGAGAAATTGATTCTCTTTATGTGTCTAAAGATTGCCGCGGTCAGAGAGTAGGGCAGCGTCTTATGGAAAAAACATTGGTATGGCTGGACAAGGAAGGCGCAAAAAAGATAAGGATCTCAGTGGCACAAGGGAACGAACAAGCTTTTGGATTTTACGAAAAATTCGGGTTCAAACCCAGGTTTTCAGTCCTAGAACAGGTTAAACCGGAAAAAAGCTAAGATCCCTTAACAGCAGTTACCACATAGATTGGATCGGAGTGGCGCAGCGACGGAAAATGACGGTCATCATACGGTCTTGGATACCCCCTTATAGAATAGGTTTCCAGGTTTTGAAACTGCCCGGCAGTTTCTATAAGAGCCAGAACAAATCCCATGCGTTCAAAATCATGCATGGCCTCCCAACCTTTGAATGCCTTTTCCGGGAAAAAACGGTTTGAGAATCCAACTATAAATCGGCCCCCCGGCTGTAGAATTCTTAAAACTTCCTTGAGTACGGCCTTCGGGCGGGTCAGATATTCTATGGAAAGTGAGCATATAACAGCATCAAACTTGGCGTCTTCAAGAGGTAAAACCGTGTCTGTGTTCAAATCATGGACAATTTTTTGGGTCAAAGCCGGATTGGCATTCATCTCATTGATATTCATACCAAGTCCAACTACCTCGGATAAGCCCAGGTGCTCGGGGAGATGGGACACCCAGCTGGCCATCAGATCCAGGACCTGATCTTCCTTTGAAAGAAAGGATGCATAAACGGCTGATAAGTGTTTGCTTGCAGTTGTATCAACATGGTGAACAAGGCGGTCTGTCCTGTAGAATATAGAGTCGACGGTTTCATCTTCCCGTTCAAGGGGGAAATCGGTTAAGAAATCATCAAACAAGCTTGTTTGCATCCCGGGACCATCTAAGGCCATTTCGATCCAATCTGTGCAAGAGCCGCCTCTTTCTTCAGACATGGAGGCCAGAGGGGAAAACCTAAAGCCAATCTCCAGTGGGATATCGGCCAGTGGATGATTCAGGTCCACTGTAATGGATGACGGCGTTTTATCTGTCAATTTGAACGGTTGCCTGTTTTCGCTGAAAATCCCTGGGATGCCAGAGAGAATACCCTTGGGATAAAAACGTCCGCGGCAAAGAGATGCGGCTTTTTGTTTTACGGCATTCAACGGGAGGGATACGACCTGATTTTTATCATAGGGCGGAACAAGCTCTCCTGGGTTTGCTGTTTTGCTGATCCTGCGATTGAAAACCGTTGGTGAGCAGATTTGCTCCAAAAAACTTCCGGGAAAAATATCCCGGTAAAAATTAAAGGCCGGAACAAAAAATTCTTCATGATGTATTCTGTTTGCCTTGCGCCAGTTAATATCGATTGTAAGCATTGCCTGGCTGGTCTGTTTTAAATCGTACATTCATCCTCTCTTTCCCGAACCCTAAAACTGATCTGAAAAAGGTGGCCATTCAAAGGTAGATTATTATCAGAATGAGTTTCGGCTGCGGGGATTAATGGGGCGTAATATAGAAAGTAACGATCAAAGCAAATTATGCAATGCTCAATGGTGGCCCATTGAGTTTTTCTATAAAGCTTCTCAAAAAAATGTTCCTTTATAATGCCGGTAAAATAAAGACCGGAAGCAACTTCAAGAAAGTATTGGCGTCTGAGCACTTAGGCTCGTTTGCTCTAAGAAGACGGCATCAGGCGGATTTTTGAAAAAAATTCGGCAGCCGCTTCTTAGAACTAACGAGCCGGTATCTGTTATATGGGATACCCTTGTTCACCAGGGCCCATCAGAAAATTATTTCGAAAATTGCTATAAGCGTTCAATCACGGGAAAAATCGTCAGGCTGTAAAATTCGTATTTTTAATACTATAGGTCAAGGCCTATAACATGGGCATTGCGGTCTTTAACCTGCCATTTCAGATCAAAATCAAACAGACGGACCCCGTAAATGCGTTCCTCATTGTTGGCGGTCT
>JAKSAU010000484.1 GCA_022361535.1 Desulfobacterales bacterium | reverse complement strand
AAGTACAAGAAGAAAAAGCAAATGCACGTAAAATACCGGTTGATAAAGAGTGGTAGCATGAAGCAAAAACTTAAACATATTGGTGTATTGAGTCTTTTAGTCATTAACCTTATTGGGTTAAAAGGGCAGGACGTCACATTTACTGCAAACGCTCCAAAATATTTGCGTCAGGGTGAACAATTTAACCTTACGTATACTACCAATAAAAGTGTTAAAAACTTAAAGGCACCAAATCTGAACGACTTTCAGTATTTAGGTGGCCCGGCAACCGGTTCGAGTACCAGTATTCAGGTAGTGAATGGTCAAACCACGCGTACGGCCAGTTACACTTACACATTTTACCTTCGGGCTGCAAAAAGCGGAACGTTTAATATAGCGCCGGCAACAGCTGAATATGGAGGAAAGACCATAACTAGTAATTCCCTTAGTGTTGAAGTTGTTGGTTCCGGAAACCAACAACAAGGAGGTGGATCATCCAGTGGATCAGGAAATACTTCAACTCCTTCTGCTTCCGGCAATACACAGTCTTCCGGGGAAGATTTATTTGTGCGTCTTCATATGGATAAACGTACCGCTTACGTGGGTGAGCAGGTAACTGCCTGGGTGAAGATTTATACAAAGGTGAATTTAAGCGCAGTAGATGACCAGTTTGGAGGGCCGGATATGACTGGTTTTTTTAAACAACCCGTTGACGTTCCGCCGTTACGCCAGTTGGAGCGAGAAAAAGTTGGAAATGAATTGTATCACAGTGGCCTGGTTTATAAAGTGATTCTTTACCCACAGAAAACAGGTGAGATAACGATTCCCTCGTTTGAGTACAAAGTGGGGGTGCAACAGCAAACCAATCAGCAACGGAGTATTTTCGACGACTTTTTTGGTTCATCATACCGTACGGTGCAAGTCGACTTAAAATCGAAACCGGTTAAAATGAAAATTTTGCCGTTGCCTGCAAATGGTCGTCCTGCAGATTTTTCCGGTGCAGTAGGTAACTTCTCGGTTAGCTCAAGTGTTAATACTAACGAATTGGTTACAAACGATGCTT